>JANJXE010000158.1 GCA_024709185.1 Paludibacter sp. | reverse complement strand
CCATAAAACAAACTGGCCACTATGGCAAGGGTGTTCCCTGTCGAAAATTCAAACTGAATTATCTCTTTAATTCCAATAACTAAAGCAACCCCGAGCATTGCAATAATGGTTCCGGGCCAAAACAATATACCCGGGCGCTCGCGAAGAAAAAGCAGCATACCCAAGCCTACCCATACCGGAGCCAGGTTGGCCAGCAGTGTTGAGATGGAAGCTTTCGAAAGCATAATAGAAGTATTCCATAGGGCAATATCGCAGGCAAAGAGCACACCGCAAATTACAGCAATTTTCACACCGTGCCAGTCTCTAATGGGTTTACGGTAATATAACCAGAACGGAATAATTCCCAGGGTTCCAAAAAGTAAGCGATAGAAACCGGAACCAAAACCACTTATACCAGCGATTTTCACCAGAATAGCTGACCAGGAAATACAAACGATTCCTGTGAAAAGCAATAAATAGTTAAACCATACCTTGGAAGCAAACGATTTGGACATGTATAGACAAAAAAAACGATACCACTTGGTAATTAAACGGCAAAGATACTATAAATTTAAAGGTATTTTTTCAAAAGCTGTCTGAATTTCTCAGGATTGATTGGTTTGGTCATTATTTCATTCATTCCGGCAGCAATACACTTTTCCTGATCTTCACGCAGAACTCCGGCAGTAAGGGCAATAATGGGTATCTCACTTACAGTCTTGTTTTGCAAAGAACGAATAGCACGGGTCGCTTCAACACCGTCCATTTCAGGCATTTGCACATCCATGAGGATCAGGTTTGGAACATGCATTTGTGTCATTTCCACTGCCTGAATTCCATTTGTAGCTACAATTATCTCTGTCTCCGGTAAAATGGATCTCAATAATGCCTGCATCATGATTAGATTCATTTCAACATCTTCGGCCAACAATATTTTTGAATCGTGAGGACATATTATTTCCTCTCCTGGTAATTCATAGTCAACGTCAATTGGGTCACCATCTTCAGCTTCAGCAACAAGATCGAAAAAGAATGTTGAGCCAATATTTACCTTGCTGATAAAAAGAATTTTGCTACCCATCTCTTGTGCAATTAAATCAGAAATAATAAGGCCCAATCCTGTACCACCAAACTTGCGCGTGGTGGAACTGTCGGCTTGAGAAAATGCCTTGAAGAGTTTCTCCTTCTGATTATCAGCTATTCCTATTCCGCTATCACGAACCGAAAAGCTAAACTTTCCCTCTTTGTCCGAATACGTTTCATATCGCACCTTTAATTCTATTTCACCCTTTATTGTAAACTTCACAGCATTACTCAGCAAATTAGTAAGAATTTGCTTGATACGAATCGGATCTACCATAGCAAACCGTGGCATTGCCGGATCAATAGTGAGAATTACGTTAAGATTTTTTTTATCTGCTGAAAATCGTATAATATCAATACAATTGTCGAGCAATTTGATCATATCTGTTTTGATATACTCTAAATTCAATAAGCCTGCTTCAATTTTTGAAAAATCAAGAATGTCGTTGATAATATCCAGCAGTGCATGTCCTGATACATTTGCGTTGGTTACATACTCTTTCTGCAGAAAATTCAGGCTGGTGTTCTTAAGTAAATCAGTAAATCCAATAATTGCATTCAATGGTGTACGGATTTCGTGACTCATGGTAGCCAGGAATTCGGATTTAGCTTTACTGGCAGCTTCAGCCATTTCTTTTGCTTTCAACAACTCGGCCATCAACCTTTTTCGCTCAGTAATATCACGCAAAACAAACAACCGACCTACAGGTTTGCCATTTCTGTATGTTAATTGGGTAACACTCACATCGAACCATTTCATTGTTGCACCCTCTCCCATTTGAAACTCCGTCTTACCCTCTTCAAAAGTCAGAAATGGGTAAAGGATAGCTGGATAAATTAATCTTGAATTTTCAGGTAATGCTCCTATACTATCGCGTTGAAGATGAAGTACCTGTTGGGCAGAATTATTAATTTCCACCAGTCTGTTCTGATTATCAAGAATAAATGCACTGTCACTCATATTTCTGAAAAGCATGTCGTATGCCACAGGCATTAAGTCGAACAAATTATTTCGTGACATACTCCATAGGATAGCTGCCACCATAACAGTGAATGAAATAGGAGTAATTTCAAGTCCTTCGGGTACATTACCTGTAATATAAAGAATGTTCGCTATCCAGGGAATAATGCTGGAAACCAAAAGTGCAAGGTATTGCTTTTTCAACACTCCGTCTGCACGAAACATTCTCAATAAAACAATAATACTGGAAATTAAAATGAAAAAATAAGAATAAACAATAATCAATTGTTTAACAGGACCTGTCCCATATAAGAGTCGGGAAGCTGGATCGGACGTTGCCCGGGTGAAGCTGGGCCAAAGTAAACCATGATCTTCGTTCGTCCAGGCCATAATCATAACGATAAATGGAATAATCCATAGTAAGATTAGAGGATAACCACTAAGCTTCTTGAAAATTCCTAAAAACCGAATAATAAATGTAAACCAAACAACCGACACAAAAGGTATTGAAAGATAGGTTAACTTTGAAAACAAAATTTTCTCTGAAAGTCCGCTTACCATCTCCTCCATTCCCCCGAACAATGCCCAGAAAAATGTAAAGAATATTAATGTAAGAAACCAGTTACCACCGGGGATATTTTTCTTTCGCCAAAAATGTACAACCATGAAAACAAGCGCCATGGCAGTAAAAATCATGATTAAACCCGGTATGGTATAGTACATTATATTGTGAATTCAGATATTTTAAAATCAATATGCAAAAATAAGGTTTTTTAATGTATTACAATCTATATCAGATTTTTTTTATTCAATAAATCGAACCTTCAACTGATGGCGAATTTCATCCATTACCTCCATTGTTATTAAACTGGATTTCCAACTGTTTATTTTGGATTGTTGATTACCGGTTTGAATCAGGTCGATAAATTCTTTTATTTCATAAAAATATTCATCGTTGGGTGTAGATCGGGAAATTAAAATCGGTTCCGATCCGGTACCTATACCTGATGTGGCAAATTTTCGCGGATAAAATTTGACCTCACGAATTGTATGAATTTTATCAACACTAATAGTACCTTCCTCACCCTGGATTTCAGTTGGCATATATGCATCCGATATTTTTGAATATACAAGGGTTGCCTGAAAATCAGGATAATCGAGTAGTACTGACCCGGCGCCATCAACTCCGGTGGATAATAATGTCCCTGATGCCTGAATTCGAAGCGGTTTGCCAAACATCACTACTAATGGATACAATGTATAAACGCCTACATCAACCAAAGCACCCGACGAGAGTTGAGGATTGAAAGCATTGAGTTGTTCGCCTGCCCTAAAGCGATCGTAACGTGACGAGTATTGACAAAACGAGGACACATAATGGCAAACCTTTCCAATTGAGGGCAATTGATCAATAATGGCTGAAAAATTGGGCGTAAGAGTGGGCTTCATAGCTTCCATAAGGGTAACACCTGCTTTT
>JANJXE010000227.1 GCA_024709185.1 Paludibacter sp. | reverse complement strand
AATTCAATAAGATAACAGCAGATTGTGTTACACTTCTGAATTGAGCAAATAACAGCAAGAATATTACCATTATTGAGAATATGGATGTAATTAGTAAGGTTTGCGAAGCAGCTTGTTCGCTTTCAAACTGACCGCCATACTCTATATGATACCCTTCGGGCAACTTTATTTTTTCGTTTACCGTTTTCTGAATATCATTTACAACGCCTCTCAAATCACGTCCGGCTACATTGGCAGAAATAACGATTTTACGGGAAACATTCTCTCTGTTGATGGTATTTGGCCCTGTTGACGAAGTGATTTCAGCAATATTGCCCAATGGTATCATCCGTCCGTTGGCATCAACTATCAGGTTTTTGATTCTGTCGGCGGTTGCCCTGCTGTCGTCATTTACTTTCAGTGTTAAGTCAAAAGCCTTGTTGCCTTCATAAACCTGCGAAACAACTTCACCTGCCAGCATAACACTGATTATCTCGCCAAATTCGGGTAGGGTAATGCCGTATTTCGCCAGAACTTCCCTTTTCGGTTCTATCTTTAATTGTGGACGCTCTATCTGCTGTTCCACATTCAAATCGGCAATGCCTTCAATGTCTTCAATAGAAGCCTTGATTTGATTTCCCAAAGCAAACATTTTATTCAGATCTGTTCCGAACAGTTTGATAGCAATATTAGCCCGTGTTCCCGATAGCATTGCATCGATACGATGTGAAATAGGTTGTCCGATTTCTATATTGACACCCGGCAATACTTTCAATTTTTCCCTTATTTCGGCTAATACTTCATCTTTGGAACGTTTGTCAAGAATGAACGGAGCTTCAATTTCTGATACGTTTACGCCCAAAGCGTGTTCATCCAGTTCTGCACGTCCAGTTTTACGTCCTACGGTTTGTATTTCAGGAACAGAAAGCAGAATATTTTCGGCTATGCGCCCCATTTTATCGGATTCTGCAAGGGATATTCCCGGCATTGTACTCACACTAATTGTAAAAGAACCTTCGTTGAATGGGGGTAAAAAACTTCTACCTAATGTAAAAAACATGATTACAGCAGCCACCAGAACACCACCTGTTATACCAAGTACCCATTTTTTATGAGTGAGTGCCCATTTTAGGGCTTTTTCATATACAATTTTCACTTTCCTGACAATATAAGGCTCACGTTCGGGTTTGTCTCCTTTTCGGGGTTTACCTAATAAATAGCTACACAATACAGGTGTAAGCGTAAGAGCAACAACCGTAGAGGCAATCAATGCCATGATAAATGCTACTCCCAGAGGAGCAAGCATACGTCCTTCCATTCCTGAAAGGAAAAACAGAGGAACAAAACTGGCAATAATGATAAGCGTTGAGTAAAGAATAGGCATACGTACCTCTTTTGACGCTTCAAAAACAATGGTCAATACCGTTTTTTGTTCTTCTTTTGGCTTCTGTCTGTTTTCCCGTAGCCGTTTAAATACATTTTCAACGTCCACAATAGCATCATCGACCAAAGAACCGATAGCAATAGCCATACCGCCTAAGCTCATGGTATTGATAGTCAAACCCATGAATTTAAGGGAAAGTATGGCAAAAACTAATGCAAGCGGAATCGTAACAAGCGAAATAACGGTTGTACGGGCGTTCATCAAAAAGATAACCAATATGATTACTACAAAAATCCCTCCTTCGTATAAAGATTTTTGCACGTTATTAATTGAATTGTCAATGAAACGGGCTTGGCGGAAAATATCGGTGGAAATTTTCACGTCAGCAGGTAATGTCTGCTGTAATTCTGCAAGGGATTCATCCAGTTTGTCTGTTAAATCCAGTGTGCTTGTCGCGGGCTGTTTGGTTATCGTCATCAACACAGCAGGTTTACCATCATTTGAAGCAATACCCAGCTTAGGTGCCTTATCTCCTATTTGTACATCTGCTATGTTTTCCAAAAGTATGGGAATATCATTAACGGTTTTGATGACTGCTTTACCTAATGCTGAAACCTTATTGGTAGAAAGTACCCCACGTATGATATACTCGTTTCCATATTCATACAAAACACCTCCGGCGGCATTCTGATTCATTTCAGTAACTACTTCTATCACTTCATTCAACCCGATTCCGTAGTGTTTCATCTTTTCAGGGTTAAGTAAAATCTGATACTCCTTAATTTCACCTCCTATTACAGTAACTTGTGCTACACCGCCTGTCGATAATAAACGGGGGCGGATTGTCCAGTCTGCTAATGTTCGTAAGTCCTGTAATGAAGTGGAATCTGCAGTAAGACCGATTATCATTAATTCTCCCAAAATGGATGACTGTGGCCCTAATGTCGGATTACCAACATTGGAGGGCAAATCATCTTTTACTACGGATAATTTTTCAGACACAATCTGTCTGGCTCGATAGATGTCCGTTCCCCAATTAAATTCAACCCATACAATGGAAAATCCTGTGGTAGAAGATGAACGCACACGGCGCACATCTGTCGCTCCGTTCAATGCTGTTTCAACAGGAAAACTTACCAAACGTTCAACTTCTTCGGGCGCCATACCTTTAGCTTCTGTCATTACGACCACTGTTGGTGCGTTTAAATCCGGGAACACATCTACTTCCATATTAGTGGCAGTATAGGTTCCCGCCAACATTAACAATACGGAAGCCACTAAAACAACCATTCGGTTGTTCAGCGAAAATCTTATTATTTTATTTAACATATTATTCCATGTTTTAAAAATTAATGATTGTGACCTTCTGGCATAACCGATGAAGTAGCAGCCAGTTTTACTTGATACACACCTTTGGTAACGACCTTATCACCAACTTTTAATCCTGAAAGAATATGTACTCTTTCACCGTTATTCTCTCCAAGTTCAACTTCTTGCTTTTTATATCCTTCTGCATCTAAC
>JANJXE010000220.1 GCA_024709185.1 Paludibacter sp. | reverse complement strand
GAATTCTACCGCGGAAGGCAGAGAGTATGGGACGGAGTTGTTGAGCAACCCGATAAAACCTATGTTCCCAACACCACACCAGTGGTACTCGACTATCGAACCATCAGCGAATCGTATGTTGGAGTTAGCTCTAACTTTATTGAAGACGGATCCTACCTCCGCCTTAGCTATGTGACACTTGCGTATGACTTAACCCATCTGCTCCGCTCCAAAAAAGAGATTAAAGGTATCAGTTGTTCACTCACAGGCAGCAACTTACTCCTGTTAACCAGCTATACCGGGTCCGATCCACAAATCAATGCCAGTCCGGGAACCGGTGGAACCGGTGGAATGGGTATCGACAACTATCCGGTACCTACGACCCGCAGTGTTAATTTCACCCTTAATGTTAACTTTTAAGCAACCGTCGAATCATGAAACGAAACTATATTATACTTGTAATAGCAACCTTATTGCTGAGTTCCTGTGAAGACTGGTTAGACATCAACACCAGCAAGGATAATCCGGTAACAGTTACACCGGAACAATCGCTTCCACAGGTGTTATTTTACGCCTCTCAACTGAGCTATGACCATGCAGAATATGGAGTATACCTTTCGCAGGCACTTACTACCGGGGGGCGTAGTCAGACCGGAGCTTATGCCTATAAAAGCGGATGGGAACTACTGTCGATGAATCGTCATCCACAATGGAGAAGGCATTTCTACGATATTGGAGTAAACGCCAACGCATTAATCGATGCTGCAGAGAAGGTAAATTCAAGAAATTTTATACTGATTGCACGAACGCTAAAACTATATTCAACGATGCTGACTACGGATGCTTTTGGAGACATGCCGCATTCGCAGGTGTATCTATCGAATTCACCTTCGTACGATACCCAGGAGTCGATCTACGAATGGATGCACAGTGAAATGGAGGCATTACTTAAATTATACGATGACCCACAATGGATTAGCAATCCTGATAATAAGACCATCTCAAAAACCATGGATCGTATGTTCGAAGGCGATATGGGCAAATGGCGGGCATTTACAAAAGCATTGAATGCAAGGCTTTTGTTACGCAAATTACCTAACTGGGAAAATACACCGGCTACGTGTGATAAAATTATAGCTGCAGTCGATGCTGCCTTAACTGATCCTTCCTATGCCGACGCTTTGTACCGATACGACGGTGGATCAACTGAAAAGAATTGTCCGTGGGGACCGGCTCAGCCAAAACTGAATTTAGGCTGGGCACAGGCAAGAGAGAATTTGTTAACCGAAGCTATCCCCTCAAAATATTTTGCTTATGCGTTATTGGGTTCTTATCCTAACATCCGGCAAACCCGCGGATATGCACTGGATCCTAGAGCGGTAGAATTAATGTCACCAAGGGCGGATGATAAGAGTCTCACCATCTTCAGGTATCTCGAAAATAATTTCGGAATGCCTACTTCGATGAAAATAACCTATTATCCAGATTTATACGCCGGAAACGGAAAAAATCCATACACCCGAAATAATGGATACATTTTGTTGATGTCGGAAGAAGAGTTATTGTTTATCAAGGCTGAAGCTCAACTATGGAAAGGTGATAAACCTGCTGCCTATGCTACGACGGTGGAAGCAGTTAAGAAAAACATGGTACGTGTGGGAGTGACCACTGAAACCCCAAACAAAAAAACCTATTACGACCGTTTTTTCGAAATCAAGCTGCCAGGCGAGGCCTTATTTACCATCGCCGACCTGATGCAACAAAAATACGTTGCCATGTATCTTCAGCCTGAAATGTGGACCGATGTAAGAAGGTATAATTACAGCAGTAAAACCAACGGTATAGCGTACGATGGAGTATATGTTTACACAGTGACCAACTGTCACGATGGAACGAATGGCGTTGCTCCCACCAATTTCAAACTGGAGTATTCACTTACCCGGCCATACAATCTTTACGAGCCTTACTGGAATACTCCTGCCTCGTTTGGTACCAATGCCCGATTTTCGCCAAACGCTTGGATTAACCGGTTGAATTACGATCCGGAAACTGAGGATAAATACAATCGGAAAGAGCTTGAACGACTCGGAGCTTATAAAAATCCGGAATGGTTGAAAAAAAGAATGATATGGGCTTATAAAAACAATGACGTTGTGACTGCTGCTGATGCAACAGAATGGAAATAAAATAAAATACTATCGGATATGAAAAACATTCAATATTTCACATTAACATTGATTTTTACAGGCATTCTGGTCGCTTGTGAAAAACACGATACCCTCGATGATGCTGTGATTGTAGGCCAGATGGCCCCTCATGTGTATTGGGAAGTAGTAAGCAGTACAGTAAAAGCCGGTACAAATGTACCCTTTGCTGTTCAGTACTACACTACTTCCGATTCACCCATCGATCACCTGGAGGTTTGGTACAATCTGGTGGAAGATGAAACAAAATCGGTTACGTGTCCATGGACGCAAACCTTTAACTTCAGTATGGTAAAGAATGCCACAGTGGAGAAGCGAATTATGCAAAAGATTGCTGAATTTCCTCATTCAGAAACCAATTGGAACGATTCACTCAGAGCCTATTTCTTCAATGCAGAGTTTCCTACAAGTAACACATTAGCGAGTGTAAGCTGGATTAAGCCAACCAGCTTTGATAACGAAAGAATGATCAGCTACTTTGGAGCCAACTTTGCACAACAGTTTAAGGACAGCCTTTATAAAAGGATGACAGTAACAGATTTTCAGAAAATGTTATCGGGACTTAATCTGGTTGAAAACTTCCGGATTTATTTGGATTCCACAAAGAATGAAAATTCAGGAGGATGGGATTATCACTTCCCGAAAGATGCTCAGGGTAAGTCCCCTGTACCACAAACCATTCAGGATATTTATAAAAACATTCCTTTCCAGGATCTTATTCTTAACAGTGCTACCAATCAATATGAAATTGAATACAGCCGAAGCTACACACTCCGCTCTCAAATCAGAGCCATAGATAAAAACGGAATCTCAGGACTTTCGACCGATTTTTCAATCATACTTAATTAAGCAATTCTATGAAGACGCTGCAAAATATAAATTTCAACCTCATAGCCATCGTATTGATGGCAGGATTTTTGGCTTGTGACGATGCCCTGCCAAGGATCGAAGAACTACCCAGCCCGGATGTCGACTTTACCTATTCGATTACTGATGCCGGCTATAAACTCGACTACTATGTGGGTGCAACTGTTCAGTTTGTGAGTACTTCAGGTGCCGATGGTACCTGCACCTGGGATTTCGGAGATAACAACACAGCCACCGGATCCACTGTAACTCACAAATACAGCAAAGCCGGAACCTATACAGTAAAACTTACAATCGAAGGTAAAGGATTTAAACAAGCACCGGTGATGATCAGCGATATACGTCCGATACTATCGCTTCAGCCAATACCGGGCGGAATCTGTGAAGTACAAACTACTGCCATTGGATTCAATGTTGAGCTGCCCAATCCTGAATCACTTCAGGAAGAGTATAGCTGGACCTTCCCTGCAGGAACTATAGATGCATCGGGCAATCCTCTCAGTACTTTTACCGGAAAAGATCCGGGTAAAATCCGTTTTAACAATGTAGGTTCACAACGGGTACGTTTGCAGGTTAAATTAGGAGGACGGACGCTAGAGGAAGGTGCACTCAATGTCCAGGTAGCCTATAATCAAGAGGTTCCTACCTTGTATTATGCTGTAAAAACGGGAAATATCATGGCCTTAAAACTGGCTTCCTCTGCTCCGGCAGGGATGTCCATTTTCCCATTTGATTTGGGTGTAAAATCAGGACAAAAGCCGCTTAACATTCTCTTTAACGATACCTCATTGTATGTGTTGGATGCAGGTCGGCAGTTTACCTATGTAAACGATGTGGATGGCAATATGGCCGATGGACGTATTTTTGTGGTTTCGCGCAGCGGAAGTAAGGTGGAAACCATGCTTACCAACACTGCGGGTGCATTCACTGATCCTTTCTATGGGTATATCGACGGCACCAGATTATTCTTTGCCGATCGAAATACCGGAATTTGCCAAATCGGCCTCAACGAACGTAACCGGTCGCTAACCCGGGCCGACTTTCCCTACTATGTTCAGAATGCAACGCTGGGTTATTACGGGCAGGGATTAAGCTTCGGGGCTATGAATGCAGGATTTGGCAAAATCAATAATGTGTGGTACTGGTGCAAGACCTTTAATGGAAACGGGATATTCCGTTTTACCGATAATGATATTCTGAAGGATCCGATTACAGGTAACGGAGTATTACCGGCATCTGGAGTAGTACTGGAAGGCATGTCACCCAAATCATTTGTATGGGATGCTAAAAACCAGGTAATATATTTCACAGTATACGATACAGGCTACGAAGGACTTTACCGTTGCAGTATTTCACAATTGGAGGCAATCAAATCGCGCAACGACCTC
>JANJXE010000202.1 GCA_024709185.1 Paludibacter sp. | reverse complement strand
TCAGAACATGAACAAGGAAAAAACAAGCAATGTACTACCCATTGCAATGATGTTTGCATTGTTTTTTATGATTGCTTTCGTTACCGGTCTGCCAAGCCCGATGGGAGTAATTGTAGCCAAACAATTCGGTGCAACAAATTTTGAATCACAGTTAGGATTTTTCGCCAACTTTATTGCTTATGCATTCATGGGCATACCAGCCGGATTAATGCTGAAGAAAATCGGTTACAAGAAGACTGCATTAGCTGCCATCGCAGTTGGTTTTACAGGTGTAGGAGTACAATATCTTTCCGGAAGCCTCGGAACATTCAGCGTTTACCTGATTGGTGCTTTTATATCTGGTTTTTCCATGTGTATGTTGAATGCAGTTGTTAACCCGATGCTTAACACGCTTGGTGGTGGTGGTAACAAAGGAAATCAGCTTATTCAGTTTGGAGGATCGATTAATTCTGTAGCTGCCACCATTACTCCAATGTTAGTAGGGTATCTGATGGGAGCCGAAGCAGGTCGTACTATTGAAAAAGCCAATCCTGCCCTTTTCCTGGCTATGGGAATTTTTGCACTTGCATTTGTAGTGCTTTCAGTTGTTCGAATACCAGAACCACATAAAGACCGCGTTGTAAAATCAAAAACTGAAGGTAAAGATAAACACAGTCCGCTTTCTTTCCGTCACTTTATTTTCGGTACAATTGCTATTTTTGTTTACGTAGGGGTTGAGATTGGCGTACCAAGTACAGCTAATCTCTATATGACTGCTTTTACTGAAGAAGTGGCAAATGAAAAAATTGCAGAATACGAAAGACAATCAACCGATGCCGTATACCTTCAATCGCTCCAACTGGAAGACGAACAAAATAAAACAACTGAAGGTTATGTTCAAAAGGTTATAGGTGCAGACTCTTATCAAAAAGCAAAAGATATTATTTCCGGTAAAACAGTATCCGGATTGAATATTGATGCTGGATTGGCTGGTATCATTGTTGGATTGTACTGGCTTTTGATGCTTGTAGGCCGACTTATTGGAGCTTCTATCGGCGCCAAGGTATCGAGCCGAGCTATGATGATTTCAGTAACATCAGCAGGATTGTTGTTTATGGCACTCACCATCTTCCTCCCGGTAAGCATGACAGTATCTATTCCTATCAATTTTGCGCTGGAAACCACACAAATTCCTATCAATATCTTATTCATCATTCTTACCGGTCTTGCTACTTCCATTATGTGGGGAAGTATTTTCAACCTTGCAGTGGAAGGTTTGGGTAAATATACAGAAGCAGCATCAGGTATCTTCATGGTGATGGTAAGTGGTGGTGGTATTGTTCCTTTGATTCAGGGATATGTTGCCGATTCTTTTGGTTACCTCAACAGCTATTGGGTGATGTTTGCCGGTATAGCTTACATGCTGTGGTATGCGCTAGTAGGTAGCAAAAATGTAAATAAAGACATTCCAACAGATTAATTTATTTCAATACAGAAAATATGAATAAGCCTTATGTAATTGGCATCGATATGGGAGGTACCAACACTGTGTTTGGTGTTGTGGATGCCCGTGGAAATGTTCTCTCGAAAAGCGCTGTCAAAACAGCCACACATTCTGATATCAAGCTTTATATCGACGATTTATATGCTGAATTGTCGAAACTAATCGAAGCAGCAGGCGGCAACGATAAAATCAAAGGAATTGGTGTTGGTGCACCCAATGGTAATTTCTACAGTGGTAAGATTGAGTTTGCACCCAATTTACCCTGGAAAGGTCAGATTCCATTTGCCGAATTGATGACACAGAAATTTGGAATTCCTACTGCACTCACCAATGATGCCAACGCTGCAGCTATTGGGGAGATGATTTATGGTGCCGCCAGGGGTATGAAGCATTTTATTATGATTACCCTTGGAACAGGTGTGGGTAGTGGAATTGTAATTGATGGTAAGTTGGTTTACGGACACGATGGTTTTGCCGGAGAATTAGGACATACCACTTCGGTACGCAACAACGGTCGAATGTGTGGTTGTGGAAAAACCGGATGTCTTGAAACCTATGCTTCGGCAACCGGTGTAGCCCGTACTGCCCGTGAAATGCTGGACATGAGTAAAGAAGCAAGCCTGTTACGCAATATTCCTGCCGATTCAATTACTTCAAAAGATGTTTATGAAGCTGCTGTGCAGGGCGATAAAATTGCATTGGAAATTTTTGAATACACCGGAAAAATTTTGGGTGAAGCGCTGGCCGATTTTGTAGCTTTTTCTGCGCCGGAAGCCATTATTCTATTCGGTGGCCTTTCAAAAGCAGGTGATTTCATTCTTAAACCTATTGTCGATCACATGAACGCGAATGTACTTCCTTTGTGGAAAGGGAAAGTAAAAGTGATGTTCTCTGAATTGAAAGAAGCCGACGCTGCAATTCTGGGAGCTTCGGCACTGGCCTGGGAAATAAAATAATACCTGAGATTAATACTTCGAAACTTCCGGTGAATTATTGTATTCACCGGAAGTTTTTTATTTCGAAGGATAATTTACAAGATATACCGTTTCAGTGGCACGTGTAAGTGCAGTGTATAACCACCTGTAATAATTGACATCGATTTGCATATCTGGCAGTATACTCATATCAATAAATACTTTTTTCCACTGACCGCCCTGAGCTTTATGACAAGTTACAGAATACGCAAATTTAACCTGTAAAGCATTAAGAAATTCATTTTCCTGCATTTTACGATAGCGTTCACGTTTTGAGCCAATTTCAAGATAATCTTCCTGAACTGCAAAAAAAAGCTTGTTGCTCAATTCGTTTACCTGAGCCGGGGTTTCAGCCTGTAAGATATCGAGCCAAACCATAGCATCGATTTCCCAATCAGCATCGAGCGAACGAAGCGATAATTCAGCAAAACGAAAACCATACATTTCACGGTGCTTTCTTATGCGCGTTACTTCTACAATATCACCGTTGGCTATGAAGTCAATCTCCTTGTAAGGTTTATTCCAGAAGTAATTATTGCGTGTAATCATCAATAAATCACCATTCGAAAGTTCGTCTTCCATCTGCATTACCCTGCCCCGTATTCCATTATTGAAATAAGATGCCCTCTTGTTTGAACGGGTGATAATTATCGTTTCAGTGGCTCCTACTCCATCGTACGACCGTTGAATTTCATCGACCAGATCCATGCCTCCTAATGCCTTGATATCAACAAAAGAGCTTAGTTTAAGACGTGGTAAATGCGTCGTCAATTCATCAACCAGGGCCTGACGCAACAAGGTAGCATTATACAAAATGCCACTTTCGAGCGCCTGACGTACCACCGATGTAAGGGTAAAACTCATTACCTGCAATCCATAGCCTTCCAGAACAGAAAGTTCGAGAGCCGGAGATGTTTCCTGCATCACGGGAGGTAATTGCGCAGTATCGCCCATTACTATCAAACTGCATCCATCACCTTCATACACGTACTGAATCAAATCATCCAGCAAATACCCTGATCCAAACTCTGAATCGTTTCCTTTATTGGAAATCATTGACGCCTCATCAACGATAAAAAGCGTATTGGAATGTAAGTTCGGTGCCAGTGAAAACACAGGCTCGGCAGCCGATTTCTGACGGTATATCTTTTTATGTATAGTGAAGGCCGGAAATCCGGAGTAAGAACTGAAAACTTTAGCAGCTCTACCTGTAGGAGCCAACAGCACTGTTTGCTGATTCAATCGGTCGAGTGCCCGCACAAGTGCTCCTACTACAGTTGTTTTGCCGGTTCCGGCATAACCACGTAGCATAAACGCTTTTTCAGGTGCAGATAAGCTGAGGTATTCACCTAATTTACGCATCAGCTCCTGTTGCTGACTGGTAGGTACAAAAGGTAGTTCCTGTTGTATTTTAGAGCTTAGAAAATCTGTTAACATGCAACAAAGATATGAAATTTACTGCTTTTTTCGAATTGGTGTACCAATTTAAAGCGATTTTATGTATCTTTGCGCTTGAAAACTTTTAATTTTTAAGGTATGAAAACAAATTATGAACTCAGGTATGCATCACATCCTGAAGATGCAAAGCATTACGACACAAACCGCCTGCGCAAAGAGCACCTGATTGAAACCATTTTTGTAGCTGATGAAGTAAATATGGTTTACACAATGTACGATCGTTTGTTGGTCGGTGGAGCAATGCCTGTACTAGAAACTTTGCTACTTGAATCGATTGATCCGCTGAAATCTGAATTCTTTCTTTCCCGTCGTGAAATTGGAATTTACAATGTGGGGGGAGCCGGCAAAGTAATCGTTGATGGTGAAACTTTCGAATTAAATTACAAGGAAGCCCTGTATTTGGGAGCAGGAAATCGCACAGTAAATTTTGTGAGTAACGATGCTTCAGCACCTGCTAAGTTTTACTTCAATTCAGCACCTGCTCATCGTAATTATCCCGACCGTAAAGTTACAAAAGCAGATGCAATTGTAATGGAACTAGGTTCATTGGAAACAGCCAATCACCGAAATATTAATAAAATGCTCGTCAAAGAAGTAATTCAGACTTGTCAGTTACAAATGGGGATGACTGAATTAGCGGTGGGAAGTGTTTGGAATACCATGCCAGCACATACACACAGTCGTCGTATGGAGGCTTATTTCTACTTTGAAGTGCCTGAAGGAGAAGTTGTTTGTCATTTTATGGGTGAACCAACAGAGACCCGTCATATCTGGATGAAGGGCGATCAGGCTGTGATATCACCTGAATGGTCGATTCACTCGGCTGCTGCTACAAGTAACTACACTTTTATCTGGGGCATGGCAGGTGAAAACCTTGATTACAGTGACCAGGATTTCCGCAAACACACTGAATTGCGCTAACACTAACACACAAAATAACAACAAAAATGAAATTATTTGATTTAACAGGCAAGATCGCCATGGTAACCGGAGGTTCGTATGGCATTGGTTATGCATTGGCACAAGCATTTGCAATGGCAGGTGCTAAAATCGTTTTTAACGACATTAACCAGGAAATGGTGGATAAAGGTCTGGCCGCTTACAAAGCCGACGGTATTGAAGCCTATGGTTATGTTTTCGATGTAACGGATGAAGATGGAGTAAATGCCGGAATCGCTCAGATTGAAAAAGAAGTGGGTGTAATTGATATTTTGGTTAACAATGCCGGAATTATCAAACGTATCCCCGTACTGGAGATGTCGGCTAAGGACTTTCGTCAGGTAATTGACATCGACCTCAATGGTCCGTTTATCGTTTCCAAAGCAGTAGCACCAGGGATGATTGCCAAAGGTGGTGGCAAAATCATCAATATTTGTTCAATGATGAGTGAGCTGGGGCGTGAAACTGTTTCCGCGTATGCTGCAGCAAAGGGCGGTCTGAAAATGCTTACCAAAAATCTGGCAGTAGAATGGGCTGAACACAACATCCAGGTAAACGGCATAGGACCGGGTTATATTGCCACTCCACAGACAGCCCCATTGCGTGAACCAGGTCACCCGTTTAATGATTTTATTATCGGTCGTACACCAGCAGCACGTTGGGGAACAACAGAAGATTTACAGGGTCCGGCAATCTTTCTGGCATCCTCAGCTTCCGACTTTGTAAACGGACATATCCTTTATGTTGACGGCGGAATTTTGGCTTATATTGGAAAACAACCAAAATAATTGTAACTTTGCTACGTTAGTTTTTAACAAAAGACTAACGTAGTATTAACTCAAAAATTCGTAATCGTATGAAGAAAATTGTTCTTTTATTTTTTTTGGCAATAGCAGCATTATCTCAGGCTCAGGTAAAAATTGAAGTAACTAACCGCTATCCGTTCGACCGCAGTGGTGAATTAGTAGAGATAGGTGCAGCTGAAGTAGGCGCTCTTAACGCGTCGATGGTTATTAAAGATTCTACCAACCAGGAAGTTCCTTATCAGCTTTTATATAAGGGAAAATCGACTCCTCAGGCTATACTTTTTCCAGTGACTGTGAAAACAGGTACCAAAAATGTATATACCCTGTCGGCTGGCAGACCGTCGAACGTACCCGCCAAAACTTCAGCCCGCTTTGTGCCTGAAAGAAAGGACGATTTTGCATGGGAAAATGATTTTGCAGCGTATCGCATGTATGGTCCTGCATTGAAAGCCGACAATCCCTCCAATGGTGTTGACCTGTGGCTCAAGCGTACCGAAGAACTGGTAGTAGACAGCTTTTACCGTGGTGAACTTAAGTACGGTAAATCCTATCATGTTGATCACGGCCAGGGGCTTGACTGCTATAAGGTAGGAAAAACTCTTGGAGCAGGTGGAGTAGCACCGTATACGGACAGCACGCTATGGGTTGGAAGTCATTTCAACAGTTACAAAGTGCATGAAAATGGTCCATTGAGATCAGTATTCACCTTGTTTTATGACACGGTAAATGTAAAAGGCAAAATGTACAAACAGGAAGTAACAATCACCTGCGATGCAGGATCTGTACTAAATAAAGCAGTTGTTAAACTAACCGGTCCGGCACAACCCATGCAATTGGCTACCGGAGTTGTTTTACACGACGGCAAGGGTAAACTACAAAAAGGTGGTGAAATGATTGTTTACGGCGAGAATGCGGTTTCAGATGCCGGACTGGCTGTTGGGACCAGTTATGTCGCAGTTATTCATCCTGTAAAAGGGGCTGTTTACAAGCAGGATAATGTTCATGCCAAGTTGATTTCTGCTTACAAACCAGGTACAGACTTCACCTATTATTTTGGAGGAGGTTGGAGTCAGTGGAAGTTTCCAACACAAAAGGAATGGTTGGCAGCTGTACAACAAGCAAATAAGCAATTCAAATACCCTCTTACAATAGCAGTAGTTAAGTAAATAATCAATTAGTTATTTCACAAAAAAAGAGAGACCAAATGGCCTCTCTTTTTTTGTGAAATAAAATAACTTAATATCCTAATTCCTTTTCAATAGCTTCCAGTTCTTTGCTCATTTCAAGACGATAGTAAAGCATACGTAAATTACGTTTGTAAGAAAGCTCTTCAGGATTTAATTCTGCGGCTTTCAGAAAATAACCCAGTGCCGTTTTAAATACTGTTTTAGCCTTTGCTTTTGCTGCATTAAATTCACGATCACTACCATAGGCAGCAGCATCCAAAATCTTTTGCGCTTCTTCAACTATCAACACACCAATCCCTGCATGCGCATCTGCATACTTAGGATCCAATTCCAGTGTTTTGTCATACGAGATTCTTGCTGCAGCACTATTACCCTGCGCTTCTTCAATTTTAGCATTTACATAATGATACACAGCTTCGTTTGGTAATAATTCAATCGCTTTCGAGATATAAAATTTCGATTCATCGATATAGTTATTCAAAAGGTAATAATTAATAAGGTTTTGTATGAACCAGGGTTCCTGAGGCATCTTTTCAAAACCCTCTTTCAGAGTTTTAATGAAGTTTACGGTATCGTTTTCATGTACGTATTCTTCATACAGAAGTTGATACACATACAAAGTCTGATAACCGTCATCTTTCATATCTTCGTGAATAGCAATGGCTTTTTTGTAATCGTTACCATTGCGGGCTGCCAGGGCTGTATAATATTTCACCTGAAAATAAGTAGAATCTTTCTCAACCTGTCCCTTCATAAATGGCAGCTCCGGAATACTCAGAAAGAGTTCAAACGCTTTTACAGCTCCTAAATAATCTTTCTTTTCGTCAAATAAAGTTGCTGCATAGTAAAACAAATTATGTTTTTCTACATAATACTCCTTCATCTTTGCTGTAATATCAGCAGTGAATTTGGGTTTTACAGGTTTACCTTTTTTATCCACCTGATTTTGATCGAGTTCATAAGCTTTAAGGAAATAATTGATTGATTCAACAATTGCCTCGCCTTTTTTAACAAAATCTACTGTTTTACCCAATGCCATGTCTTTGTAATACATCTCATTCTCCTTGTAACCAATCATCCCGGCTACATGCCAGGTCGAAGGAAGACCTGCTGTTTCAGGATCAATCAGCGCAGGAGCAATTGCTTCGCGCGCTCCCTTAAAATCGGGAGTTTCCATTAAGCTGAGGTTCTTAGCCCTTGATACATTCTTTTTTTGTGCAAAGACTGCAGAAACACTCAGGATTAAAAAAAGTGATAGAATGACTTTTTTCATTTTTGTCTAATTTAATTAATAATGTTAATGCTTTATTATTCTAAGTTGTCGTTAATTTCAATTACAGAATCAGTATTAGCTTCGATTCCGGTTTCATCTGTTAATTCAGCATTTTCAGGAAGTTCTTCCTCTTTTTCGGATTGAACCTTACACACTGATGCAATTTCATCGTTACGTTTTTCCAGGTTAATCAGACGAACTCCCTGTGTAGCGCGTCCCATCACACGAATGTCTTCTACCCTCAAACGAATAGTAATTCCCGATTTATTGATGATGATCAGGTCGTTTTCGTCGGTAACACTTTTTATAGCCACCAACTTACCTGTTTTTTCAGTAACATTGAGTGTTTTAACACCCTTAGCTCCACGATTGGTAATGCGATAAACCGCTTCTCCGTTTTCGTCATCCAGTAAGGTACGTTTGCCATATCCCTGTTGAGATACCACCATGATGGTTTCGCCGGAGTCCTTCTTAACACAAATCATACCAACCACTTCATCTTCGCCATCTTCATCTATTTGCATACCTTTCACGCCGGTTGCTGTTCGTCCCATTTCACGTACTTTTGATTCATGGAAACGAATAGCACGACCATTACGATTAGCCATTATAATTTCAGAGTCTCCATCGGTTAATCGAACCTGAATTACCTGGTCATCTTCACGGATATTGATGGCAATCACACCATTCTGGCGCGGACGGGAATATGCTTCCAGCGAAGTTTTTTTAATTACACCGGTTTTGGTACAGAAAATCAAATAATGCGAAGTAATATATTCTTTATCGTCAAGTCCTTTTACACGGATAAAGGCATTAACTTTATCATCCGATTCAATATTGAGCAGGTTCTGAATAGCCCGGCCTTTTGAATTTTTCGATCCTTCGGGAATTTCATACACTTTGAGCCAATAGCATCGACCTTTTTGTGTAAAGAACATCATGGTATTATGCATCGAAGCCGGATAAATATATTCAATAAAGTCTTCATCCCTTGAATCGCTGCCTTTCGAACCTACCCCTCCCCTGCCCTGCGCGTGGAATTCGGCAAGTGCTGTACGTTTAATATATCCCAAATGACTGATTGTAATGATCATATCATCGTCGGAATAGAAATCTTCAGGATTGAATTCTTCCGAAGCATATACAATTTCGGTACGGCGTTTATCCCCGAATTTTGCTTTTACTTCCAGCAATTCATTTTTAATGATTTCCATACGAAGTTCAATCTTGTCAAGAATGTCCTTCAGTCGGGCAATCAGTTCCAACACTTCAGCATATTCG
>JANJXE010000189.1 GCA_024709185.1 Paludibacter sp. | reverse complement strand
CGAAGTGGAAAAACCCTTGCTGAAGCACGCGAATACCTGTCGGGAACGTATTTTCCGGCAAGTGGAAAAATTCCGGATAAAATGTTGTTCGCTGCACCGCAGTACAATACCTGGATTGAATTATTGTATAATCAAAACCAGGAGGATATTTTGACTTATGCCCGCAATATCATTGCCAACGGATTGCCACCGGGCGTCATTATGCTCGACGACACCTGGCAGGAAGCTTATGGTGTTTGGAATTTTCACCCTGGTCGATTTAGCGACCCCAAAGCCATGATTGACGAACTTCACGGTTTAGGTTTCAAAGTGATGCTGTGGATCTGCCCCTTTGTAAGCCCTGATCAATATCCAACCTGTACTGAAATAACTAAGCACAAAGGGTTTCTGATGCAAAAATCACATCCCGGAGGTGATTATTTTTCAGCAAAGCAACCTGCTGTAATTAATTGGTGGAACGGGTATTCACATGTGCTCGACTTTTCGAATCACGAAGCAGTTAGGTGGTTCAACGGTCAGCTCGAAAAGCTTGTCAACGACTATGGTGTGGATGGATTCAAGTTTGATGCAGGCGATTTCAGGTACTATCCCGTACACGAAAATGCTGTAAGCATGAAAGATATTACACCCAACGAGCATTCCCGGCTTTTTGCAGAATTCGGACTCAACTATCCGATGAACGAGTACCGGGCATGCTGGAAGATGGGCGGTCAACCCCTGGCACAACGCCTGCGCGACAAAAAACACAGCTGGGAAGATTTATCCTGTCTAGTGCCGAATATGCTAATCGCAAATCTTGTAGGATATACCTTTTCTTGTCCCGATTTAATCGGAGGTGGCGATTTTGTATCCTTTATTGATGGCGCCAAAATTGACCAGGAACTGATTGTGCGCTCAGCTCAGTGTCATGCACTAATGCCCATGATGCAGTTCTCGGCAGCTCCCTGGAGGGTATTGGATAGCATACATTTTGCCGCAGTTAAAAAAGTGGTTGATTTACGCATGAAATTTACCCCTGAAATTATGAAACTTGTTGAAGCTTCCGGAAAAACCGGAGAACCAATCATGTATTCGCTGGAGCTGCTTTATCCGAATCGGGGTTTTGAACACATTAACGATCAGTTTATGCTGGGTAAGAATATACTTGTTGCACCCATGCTAACGAAAGGTTCAACTACACGTAAGGTTGTGTTGCCCGAAGGTAAATGGTTGTCGGATGACGGGACAATGTACAAAGGTGGTAAAACCTATAATATAAATGTTTCACTGGATAGATTGCCTTATTTTATGCTTAATTAGGAATCTGTTTTAAACTTATTTCAGATTAAAAATTACGTTGTATCCGACAATTTCCAGACCATTTTCAAACAATAATACCCCAATCGCATCAGTAATTGTGCTCTACTTTTGTAGTTGTAAAATCAATAATACCACTACAAATGTACAGCACTTTTCGTTGTTTTCTTTTCTTTGCTGCTCTGCAACTTAATTTTAGTTTCGTCACCGGAAATAATCCGGTTCAAATACAAAGCGCAACTACGTTTTCACTTCCGGTAATTCCGTTGACTGAAAACGATCTTGTTAATCCCGACCGGGGATTCTATCGTTGGAATGGAAATGAAATGGCTCCTTTTCCGGTTATAGATCGATATGCCCGATATAACTGGACCGTTTTTGAAACTGCAGAAGGGGTATATAATTTTTCCACACTGTATAATGAAGCAGCCAATGCCTTTAATGATCCCGACGGTCGTGGAACATTCGGTTTTGCTTTCCGATGTGTGGTACAGGGCACCGACCATGCGTATCCTGCTTATATGGATGCTAAAATGCCATCGTGGTATAGTAATACAAAAAAATGCTGGGTTCCCGACTGGAATAGTCCTTATTTTCTGGAACGTCACGACTCATTGGTTGCTAATCTGGGACGTGCTTTTAATAAAGATCCACGAATCGGTTTTGTCGAAATTCGCACCTATGGCAACTGGGGTGAGTGGCATATGTCGGGCGGTTTCGAAAATCCTCCTGCACCAATGACCCCAATAACAACTGCCACTATTCAACATATCATAGATGTTTTTGTAAAAGCCTTCCCTGATAAACAACTCATTATGATGAGTGATAATATGGTTGGATTGGAATACGCAATGTCGAAGACTGGTCTTAAATACCCCATTGGCTGGCGACGCGATTCGTGGAGTAATTCATGGTTCAGAAATGTTTCTGTATCCACTTCCACTTCCTGGCCACTGGCAAATGACCGATGGAAAACAGCACCAGTTATAGTTGAAGGTTACGGTAATACCGGAATGACCTATTCGTTTGGCCGGCAACAGGTGATTGACTATCATATTTCTTCAATCGGAAATGGCAACTTTGGTTCAAACCTTACCTGGAATACCATGACGATCGATGCCCGGGATGCGATGCTCAACTCTGCCAAAACTTCCGGATATCGGTATATTCTTCGCGACCTTACTGTGCCTGCCGTGTTTGTTCCCGGACAATCGGTTCACTTTGTGGCAAACTGGTCTAATGTGGGGGTCGCTCCTTCCTACCGAAACTGGAAAGTGAAATATCGGCTGGTACACCCTGTTACCGGTTCATTGGAATTTGTATCCAAGCTGGAGTTGCGTTCACTTTTACCCACCTATAATTATACTTCTTCAACGGATATTCCATTATCCGTAAAAGATACATTTGAGTTGCCTCAGAACTTAACTCCCGGGTCGTATGAACTTGAAGTGATAATTGTGGACGGGGATACTTATTTTCTGCCACTCCGACTGGCAAATCAAAGCAGAAAATCAAACGGTGCTTATCCAATTGGCAACATTGTAGTCGACACCCATAATGCATTTTCTTCTGTGTCGGACTTGCCGGAGGTTCAATTCCGGTCGTTGACCAACAATATTCTTAAATTATCTGTGAAAACTGCTGATACTTATTCAGTAAGTATGCA
>JANJXE010000174.1 GCA_024709185.1 Paludibacter sp. | reverse complement strand
GAATTTGCTTTTAGTGCACCAGTAGGCGCTGTGTATGGTCCTGTTTTCCAAAACAATGCATACACTATGGCCCGCGTTATACAGAACGGCATTTCATTACCTGACTCAGTGAAACTCCGCCATATTTTCCTTACACCGGATAAAGAAGCAAAAGCCGACAGTATTATTGGTGCACTCAAAGGAGGGTCAGACTTCGGAGCACTTGCCATGCAATTCTCAGCCGTAAAGGAAACAGCTGCCAACGGAGGCGAAATTGGCTGGATAACAGAAGATGTTCAGGGTCTTGAAAAAGCCATCATCAATGATGCGTTTGCTAAAGGAATCCGCGAGATTTTCACATTTAAAAGTCCTCAGGGAACTCAAATTATCCAGGTTACCGAGAAAACAGCTCCGCGTCAGAAGGTAAAACTGGCAATTCTGGAACGTGGTGTAATAGCCAGTTCGAAAACAGAAAGCAAAATTTTCAACGATGCCAAGCGCTTTGCCGCTTCGCTCAACGAGTTACCTTTCGATAGTGCTGCTGCCCGCTCTAATTTATTAGTGCGCTCTGCCGACGAAGTATACAAGACCAACGAGCAGGTGATGAATATTCCCCAATCGCGTCAGATTGTACGCTGGGCATTTGAAAACAGTAAAGGTGATCATTCAGATGTATTTGAATGTGGCAAGCAATTGGTAGTAGCAACCATTAATGAAATTAACACCTCGGATTACCGCCCATTGGAAAAAGTAGCTGAAGTTCTAAAATCGGAAATTCTTCGTGATAAAAAAGCCGACTTACTTATAGCTCAAATGGCTGGTAAAGCCGGTAACGACACCTCACTGGTTGCCCTTGCGCAGGCATTCAATCAGGAAGTGAAAAAAGCAAGTGCCATTAACTTCGCGTCTGGTCAATTGGGAGTTGCAGGTTGGGAACCCGCTGTTATCGGAAAAGCAACTGCAATGAAAGCAAACGAAATTTCGTCACCTGTAAAAGGAAACGCCGGAGTATATGTAGTGGCTGTTACCAATGCTCAGAAAACGCAACGTGCCTTTGATGTTACAGCTGAAAAAATGAACATCGCTTCACGTTACATGTATTCGTTGCCTAACAGCATTATGATGAATATGATGGATAAAGCTAAAATTGAAGACAACAGACTGAACTTCTATTAATGCAAAAAACTGCTTTACTGGGTCAGACCCTTTCAGAATTAACCCAACTTGTTAAAGATCTCGGAATGCCTGCATTTACAGGCAAACAGATTGCAGAGTGGATTTATTCTAAAAGGGTCTGCTCCATTGATGAAATGACAAATATCTCTGTGAAAAACAGAGCCTTACTCAACGAAAGTTTTGAGGTGGGTCGTTATTCGCCTATCCACGAACAAGTTTCAATTGATGGAACCGTAAAATACCTTTTCAAAACGGCTAAAGGTCATCTTATTGAAAGTGTATATATTCCTGAAGACGACAGATCAACCCTGTGCATCTCGTCGCAGGTAGGTTGTAAAATGAACTGCTTATTCTGCATGACCGGCAAACAGGGATTCAGCGCTCATCTTACCACGCACGAGATTCTGAATCAGTTTTACTCCATTCCTTTATCGGAAAAGCTCACTAATATTGTTTTTATGGGCATGGGTGAGCCTCTCGACAATCTCGACAATGTAATGAAAACCAACACGATACTTACTGCAGAGTATGGATTGGGCTGGAGTCCGCGGCGCATTACCGTTTCATCAATTGGATTGATTCCAAAGATGAAAACCTTTTTGGATAATTCTGAATGTCACCTTGCAATCAGCATGCACTCGCCATTTGATGAGGAACGTCTGCGCCTGATGCCAGTGCAAAAGCCCTATCCGATTGCAAATGTGTTGAATGAATTGAAAAACTACGATTTCAGCAAACAGCGCCGTGTTTCGTTTGAATACATTATGTTTAACAATATAAATGACACTCAGCGGCATGCCAGCGAGATTGTGCGGATGTTGAAAGGAATATACTGTCGGGTAAATCTGATTCGTTTCCATGCTATCCCGGGGGTTGATTTACAAACTTCACCCGATGATAAAATGGTGGCTTTCAGAGATTATCTGACAAAAAACGGTGTTATGACCACGATTCGCAAGTCGAGAGGAGAAGATATTTTTGCTGCCTGTGGTATGTTAAGCTCCACCCAAAAAGAGCAGTAATACTTCAACTCCGGGAAACGTTTTTTACCCCTTTTATGGTTCCTATCTTTTTTACAATCTGATCCAGTTCCTTGGTGTCGGCCACCATGATTGTGAGATTTCCCTGAAACAAACCTGCATTCGAATCCACAGAGATGGATCGCAGAGTAATGTTTTTCTCTTTGGATATTAGTGAGGTTATATTGGCAACAATTCCGATGTCATCGTGTCCCACAATTCTCAGCGTGATAGGATAATGGGATCCGACCGATTTGCCCGACCAGCGCGCTTTCACAATGCGGTATCCAAAGCGGGAAATCATTTGCGGTGCATTCGGACAATCGTGACGGTGAATTTTTATTCC
>JANJXE010000494.1 GCA_024709185.1 Paludibacter sp. | reverse complement strand
ACGGACTGTATTCCTTTTGGAGCTATATGCTGTACTTCTATCTATCCAGTTCTCACGGCTTAGAAATCAAAGGAACAACCAATATGCCAGGTGTTTTAGCAAGCGGGAGTATTTCTAGTGCTGGCGGACATACCAACTATTGGGGTGCTAAGAAAAATACTTCCAATGCCAGCTACACAGCTACTGGCATCTATGATGTTCCGCACAATGCAGGGTCGGTTTATCAGGTGATGATACAACCAACCACTGATAATGTACATGCAGTTGTAACATCAAAAAGCTTCAATACTTTTAGGGTGCAACTTAGAACTAACTCAGGTTCAGCGACAATAGGAAATTTTGATTATGTGATTTTTGGCAGTAATTAGGTTTTGTTTTAAAATATTAATATATTTGCACACGCAATCTAGTCCGTTCTAAAAACAGGAGATTTTGTTGTTTCCAATCGAAATTCTTTTGATGTAAAATTGAACAGTAGCAGTCTGCCGATTCAACTTTAAATCAGTAATGTGTGCTCATGAATTTATTTTGAAATAATTTCTTAATAGTTGAATAATAATGATTTATTAAAAAAGTAGCACGGCCATGAAACATTATTTTTTGATTTTATTTGTTGGATTTGTGATAACAAATCTAACTGCGCAAAGTTACTTTGATATTAATTTTAAAGAGGAACAAAATCTTACTCTTCAGACCATTGAGGTTACAAATCTAACCAAAGGAATAAATTTAATTCTTAAAGGTACAGATATATTGCGTTTAAAATTGTTACCATCCAAAATAGAGAATGTTAATCCGGATGAAATAGAATTTGAGATTTATCCCAATCCAATGGTTCACAAAGGATTCATTAAATTTGCAAATCCAAATCAAGGTACTGTTAAAATCATGTTGCATAGTCTTAACGGAAGATTAACATATCAGAATACCTATGACTTAGAAAGTGGAGATAATACTTTTGAAATTTCAGGAATACCTTTGGGTGTTAACGTGCTAACAGTTAAAACGTCTTTTGGTACTTACTCTAATCAAATTATCTCAATTGGAAACTCAGAAGCTCAGGTGGTAACTACTCCAATAGAACTTTACAAGTTTGACGAAACAAGTAATGTTGAGAATTTAAGTCTGATAAATACACAAAGTGACAGTATTGTAGAACTAAATTTCACTTTAGGAGATGAATTATACATTTATGCAAGTACTGATGGATATGTAAGCCAAGGATCTTTCGTTTCACCAACTAGTAGTCAATCAATATTATTTCTTCTTACTAAAATCGTTGAGGTAAATAGTTCAACTACAGGAAAAATATGGATGGACCGCAATATTGGTGCTCCTCAAGTGGCGATAGGACACAACTACCCACTTGGGTTCGGAGATTTATTCCAATGGGGTAGAGGAACTGATGGACATGAGAAATGGTCTTCTCAAACCACTTCAACCTTAAGTAATATTGATATCCCAAAACATGGAAAGTTTATTACATCAAACAGTGGAAATTTTGATTGGCGCAGCCCTGGTAACGATATTCTATGGAATGGTGTTAACGGTATCAACAACCCTTGTCCGAAAGGATTTCGCATACCAACAGCTGCTGAATGGAATGCAGAAAGAGCCAGTTGGAGCAGTCAAGATTTTACTGGTGCTTTTGTATCTCCTCTTGTGTTAACAGCAGCAGGAAACCGTGAATCTAGCTTTGGTAATCTTTTTAATATTGGTTCCTCTGGTATCTATTGGTCATCAACTGTGTCTGGAGTAAATTCACGGTGCTTGCTTTTTAATAATAGTAAATCTGAAATTGTTACAGCAAGACGAGCTGCTGGATATTCAGTAAGATGCATTAAAGATTAAATTTTCTAAAAAACTTGATTTACAAAAGACCGGAACATCTCTGCTCCGGTTTTCTTATTTTACTGCAATCCCTGCAATTTCAATTCTCGATATTCAGCACCTGTAATTGGCCTAAACTTAAAAGCATTGTAGAACACGTTATACACTTCATCGTAATCCTGCAATTCAAATGCTGCTCGAATCTTTTGTTCTGCTTCACGTAAAACAGCATTTGGGATATATGCAATGGTGTCTATGTCATCGTTAGTTCTGAACACTTCAATCACCATATCATACGCTTCAAGAAAATCTGGAATAAAATATCCATCAGGATGTAATATATCAGTAGCATATCTTAATAATGCTGGTTCCTCGGAAATTGTATCTTTCCCTGCAAAACCGATTGCAACGCCCAGTCCGGTAGTAGAATTCAATGCTGCATTGTAGCAC
>JANJXE010000144.1 GCA_024709185.1 Paludibacter sp. | reverse complement strand
GAAACGCATTTCACCTTCGTATTCTTCAGCGAGGGCTACACTGATAGTACCTTTTGCACCAGCAGCTTTCACACCTTCGATAACAATATTACATTTGTTGATTACTGCCCAAAGTGTATTCCACATGTTAACATTGTTAGCCGTAGTGGGATCGTAAGTGCTGTTATAGGTAATCTGATAGAAGGTTGCCATGTTCATCATGTCCTCTCCTCTGTTATCGCCCTGTGAAACCGAAGCAGCTCCGAAAGGATAACCACGAACCTGGAAAGCAGATCCCTGAGAAGCCTGGTAGAAACCAGATTGTGCGGCGTCGTAAACACCAATCACTGACAGGGAAATCAAATCGGGATTCTCGAAGGCCGACAATTCAGAAATAGAACTGTAAGGCGTGAGATTCAACGCATCTTCACTACAGGATGCGAACGTCAGCAAAGCTACCAGAACTAGTCCAAGCTTGAACTGAAAAAACTTATTATATTTAGTATTCATACGTTTAAACTATTTTAGAAGTTAACATTAATACCCACCGAAACAACTCTCTGAATGGGGTTGGTATTGTAATCTACTCCGTTGAAACCTGTACCACCAGTCATTTCAGGATCCAGTCCGGTATAGTTGGATGCTGTCCATAAATTTTGTCCCTGCGCAAAAACGCGGATACTTTCCATGGAGATTGCTTTAACAACATTTTTAGGAAGTGTGTAACCTAAACGAAGATTATCCAACTTAACATACGATCCATCCTCAATAAAGCGGGAAATAGTGTTATTATCCATGTTAATGAAGTTGGCGCGACCATGCCACAGCTTTGGAGTGATTCCATCACCGGGTTTATCAACACTTTGCCAGCGTCCCAGAATTTCGGTACCATTGTTTTGGAATTGTTGAGTTAGCAGTTCACCACGTGTTCTGTTGAAAATCTTATTTCCACCTGAAAAACGCAACATAAAGCTTAAATCAAATCCTTTGTAGGTAACCGAACTCGAAACCGAACCATAGAAGGTAGGTACTGAGTTACCCAATAACTTCTTATCTGCCACATTGAAGGTAGTCTGATTGGCTGTAGACATTACAGTTGGAGCTTCCGGGTCGTAGAAATAATAGGTCTGATTTTGAATATTACCCTGAACGAGTTTATCGTCTTTGTTTACCCAGATTGGATTACCATTGGCAGGATTCACTCCGTAATATTCATATCCATACAGTGTATGCATCGATTCACCTTCTCTCACAATAGTATAGGTAAACGGAATATCCTGACCTTCGTTCAGCTTGGTAACCTGATTTTGGTTGAGTGTAAGTGTTCCGTTGATATCCCATTTCAGATCCTTGGTCGAAATCGGAGTGTAGCTGGCCGAGATTTCAAGACCACGGTTGTACAAGCTACCGATATTTTTGTTAATTACGTTACTTGGTACACCTAAGGATGGAGGAGTTGGTGCAGCAAGAATCAAATTCGACTGGTCGTTGTGATAATAATCCACATTCAGACTTACCTTTCCTGCAAACATCGTGAGGTCTAAACCTACGTTCAGTTTATTACTGGTTTCCCACATAAGGTTTCCATTACCCATCTGCGAGAATGAAATACCGTTTTGAGTTCCGTACTGTGCACTCCCAAATAATCCAAGATACGGATAATTACCAATTGAAGTGTTACCCACAGATGCATACGAAGCTCTTAATTTCAAATCATCAATCTGAGGAAGATTATCCTTGATAAAGCTTTCTTCGCTCATGGTCCAACCAACAGATCCACCCGGGAAGATACCAACGCGGTTGGCAGTAGGCAATGACGACAACGCATCGCGACGAATAGAACCCTGCAGGTAATACTTGTTCTGATAGTTGTAGTTGACACGTGCAGCAAGCGATTGCAGTGCGTTTTCGCTCATCGAACCATATACGTTCTGCGTAGTTGCAGTACCCGAAATGATGTTATGACGGAAGAAGCGGTCGGAGATATTCTGAGCAACAGCCTGATACCAGAAATATTTCTGATACTGCGACTCCTGTACCAGGGTAGCTGTGAAATTGTGATCATCTGCAAAAATATCAGAGTACGTCAACACGTTCTGTACGTTATAACGGGTTGCATTCTGGAAAGTCTGCATCACATAACCTCCACGGCCGGCGCCATCACCATGACGTGGATCCCAGTACTGGTAACCATCGTTCAATAAAACGTCGGCACTAAACTGTGGACGATAGGTAAATTTATTCAGGAATTTCGCTTCCAGATATACATTACCAAGTGCACGATACGAAGTAGAAACTGCCTTGTTGGTTTCCAATACAAAAAGAATGTTTGGCAGGTTATCGTCAATCATCCTTAAGTTAGATCCTCTTCCGAGTACGCGTGTATCCACATTATCAATATTGTAACCGGTTGGATCAGCTTCATCCCACGGGCTAACGTTTGGCAAAGCTCTGATGGCATTGAAAATATTTCCCGATAAACTATTGCTACCCTGATTTAAACCATCAATAGTGGTTTTGGTTAAACCTGCGTTGGTTCCCAGCTTCAACCAGTCGTACAGTTTCTGCTCAATATTCGAGCGGAAAGTAAATCTATCCAGAGCATTGGCCACTGCAATACCTTCCTGACCTGTGTAACCCAACGAAACATAGTAGTTGTTTCTATCAGTTGCTCCCGAAATCGACAGGTTGGTTTCGTGCTGAAGTGCCTGTTCTCTTAACACCAACGACATCCAGTCGGTATCAATCGGGTTACCTGCTGCGTCGACACCAGCAATAGCCTGAGCAGCTGCTGTACCTGCATTCGCAAACTTTTCGTTCGAAATAGTTATGAAATCATTTGCTTTCAGGAGATCGTACAATTTAACCGGCGATGCGGCACCAGCAAAACTGTTAAGCGTAACTTTCGTTTTACCGGTTGTTCCTCGTTTGGTAGTAATAAGGATAACACCATTTGCCGCTCTTGAACCATAAATGGCGGTTGCCGAACCGTCCTTCAACACTTCGATAGAAGCAATATCAGCTGGGTTAATATCGGCCAGCGTGTTGTGAGGTGTAGCATCGTAGGCTCCATAGTTACCAGTAATAATTGGCACTCCATCAACAACTACCAACGGATAAGTTCCGGATGTGATAGAGTTCACACCTCGAATGTTGATAGCTGGTGTTTGGCCAAGTACACCGGTACGAGTCGATATCTGTACCCCTGGCAAACGACCAGCCAGTTGACTTTCGAAACTTGGTGCTACCAAATTGGCAATAGCATCCCCTTTTACCTGCGCAATCGAACCGGTTAGCTCCCTTTTACGCTGAATACCGTAACCAGTTACGATAATTTCATCCAGAAACTTTGTGTCCGTTTCTAACCTTGCAATCATGTTGTTCATGGCATCCAGTTCAATTGTTTTCATACCTACATACGAAAACCACAGAACTCTCGAATTTGCCGGTAAACTAATAGTAAAGTTACCGTTCACATCGGTGATGGTCCCGATGGTAGTTCCTTTAACCATAACCGACGCACCAATAATTGGCTGCTCGTCCTCTGCGGATATAACCTTTCCGGTTACAGTCCTCGATTGAGCATTGACTAAACCTACACCTATCAATAGCAGACAGGTAAATAAGATTGTTAGTTTTCTCATAAAATTACCGTTTTGTTTAAATTTAACCTCATGTTAGTTAATTCTTATTTGCATTTCACGGCGGCAAATATATGTGATAGTTTTGTATAAAACAAGAGCTGTTGATGTCAGAACGAAAATATTTTTTAAGCTCCCACACCGAAACAAACAAAAAAAAGCAACAAACCTTGTCGGAATGTCACTTTTTCTACTTCTCAATTGTTAATTGGATTTATAGTCTGTTCAGAAAATAATCATAAATTTTCTACTATTTTCCGGAGTTCTTCTTCCATTTCGTGCAATTGTTTTCTGCAAATCTCCATGAGAAAGGCGGCCCGCTTCACACTGGAACCTATTGTATCCATATTCACCTGATCACTATTCTCCAGTTCCTGTAAAATAGTATTCAGTTCTGCCACTGCTTCCGAGTAGCTTATCTTTATTGTTTCTCCCATATTTAGTTTTTAATTTCTATTCGTCGCTGAAATGCACCAACACATGTCGGTACGTACTGAAAATCTTCGATTTCGAAACATAACCCACATAACACATTCGTTCATCAACCACCGGAAGATTCCATGCGCCTGTGTCCTCAAATATCTGCATCACCTTTTCCATGGGCAAATGCTGCTGAATGGTGGCTGGTGGCGAAATCATCAGTTTACGCACAGTAAACCGGTTGTATAACTCGGGGCGGAACATGATATTCCGAACTTCATCGAGCAACACAACGCCCTGCAAACGACCCGTTTCCGACTCAACTACAGGAAATATATTCCGACGCGATTTAGAGATCACCTTTACCAGTTCACCCAGGGTCATCTCAGGCGTAAGTATTTGTAAATCGGTCTCAATCACATTGTCCATCTTCATCAGGGTGAGTACAGCCTTGTCCTTGTTGTGGGTAATCAGCTCGCCCTTCTCGGCCAGTCGCATGGCATACAAACTGTGTTTTTCAAATATAATTATGGTCAGGTAAGATACAGTCGACACGATCATCAGAGCCATAAACAGCCCGTAACTACCGGTGAGTTCAGCAATTAGAAAAATTCCGGTAAGTGGTGCATGCATCACACCCGACATCACACCCGACATACCAGCCAGTGAAAAATTAGAGGTGGAAGCCTCAAAACCAGCCAGATTTATCAGTGTGGCGACCACAAAACCGGTAATACTTCCCAAAAACAAAGAGGGGGCAAATATCCCTCCTACTCCTCCGGCGCCATTGGTGGCTGCAGTTGCAAGTAATTTAAAAAGGATGATAAAAACAAGGTAGGCAAGCATCACCCAAACTGAATCGCCGAAGTTCAGAAACAAACTATTGTTCATCACATCTGTAGAATGTCCGTTAATGAGCGCCTCAATCGTATTGTATCCTTCACCATACAAAGGCGGAAAAATAAAAATCAGCAAACTCAGGATGGATCCTGCAGCAACCAACTTCCAAACTGGTTTCTGTATCCGTTTAAAAAAGCCTTCGGCTTTCATCATGCCCCTCGTAAAATAAAGTGATACAAGCCCGCACACTATCCCCAAAATTATAAATTGAGGAATCCGTTCCACCACAAAGGGATCGTTATGGTTGAAGGAAAACATAAAAGCACTACCTGCAAAAATATAGGTAAAGGTGGTAGCTGTAACCGAAGCCAGCAGAATTGGCACCACCGAAGCCATGGTCATATCGAGCATCAACACCTCTAAGGTAAATACCAGACCAGCAATTGGAGCCTTGAAAATACCGCCAATCGCACCTGCTGCACCACAACCTATAAGCAGCATCAGGGTTTTCTGATCCAGTTTAAAAAAATTACCCAGGTTGGAACCAATTGCCGAACCGGTGAGCACTATCGGGGCCTCGGCCCCTACCGAACCACCGAATCCAATGGTTACCGAACTACCAACCAGCGACGACCATGTATTGTGAAGCTTCAGAATGCTTTTCCGTTGCGAAATGGCATATAATATGCGTGTCACCCCATGACTGATATCATCTTTTACTATGTAACGCACAAACAGCGAAGCAAGCAGTATTCCTACCGATGGAAAAATCAGGTACCAGTAATTTAACTCGAAACGAGATGAGCTTTCCACCACAAAATTCTGAATAAAATGAATGGCTCCTTTCAGCAGATTAGCAGCCACCGATGCAAAAAAGCCTATCACCACACTAAGTATCAAAACAAACTGGCGCTGTCCGATGTGCTTTTCACGCCATTGAATCATCTTAAGATACCAATCGTTTGTTTCCATGCCTGTCAGATCCCCTTCCCTTTAAATACTATCTCTACTGTTTGCGCCAGAATTTTAAAATCGTTCATCAGCGACATATTATCGAGGTAAATGATATCGTAATTCAGGCGTTCTATCATTTTTTCAATCGTATCGGAATATCCTATACGGATAGGTCCCCAGGAAGTGAGTCCGGGCCTTATTTTATATAAAAGGCAGTAATAAGGCGCTTCTTCAATAATCTGATCGATAAAAAACCTGCGTTCCGGACGAGGTCCCACTACACTCATATCGCCTTTCAATATATTAATCAATTGCGGTAATTCGTCAATTCTGTACTTACGCATCATTCTGCCAAGGGGTGTAATGCGCTCGTCGTTGGCACTACTAAGCTGAGGCACGCCGTTTTCCGAACCATCGTACATCGTACGGAATTTAATAATATTAAACGACTTACCCAGGTACCCCACCCTTTCCTGAAGGTAAAACACAGGACCGGGTGAGTCGGCCTTTATCTTTATCATAAAATAAACCAACACAGGAGCCGAAAGAAGTATCAATATCAGCGAAAATACAATATCAAAATACCGTTTTATACTGAATTGCCAGTCGGGCATGTTCAGGTTGGTAATATTCACCAACGGACTGGTACCCATCATCCGGATACGCGAACCTCCGGTAAGAATCTCGTACAACCTTGGCGTGAAACGAATATCGACTTCGTAGCTGTACATTGCATTGATTAAACGGAAAAGCTGATGCTCATCGGTGGTATCCAGCGAAATGATCACATCCTTAATATCGTACTTACTGATGACTTCCCCAATTCCGTTCATATAGCCAATCACCTGATCACGTGGCACTTCACCGGGCTGATTATCGACATGCACAAATCCTTTCAGGGTATACTCCTCCGCATTTTGCTCAATTTCCTGCGCCATTTTAAGGGCCTTTTTACCAGTTCCGATTATGAGGGTATTGATCGTCCATCGTTTCGAACGAAAGGCTTTACGAATTTGAAAATACTGATACAGGCGGAATGTGAGCGTCACAAAAAACATAAGGCTGAATAAAACCAACAGCGAATAGTAGTAATATTCGTAGGACACCACGATATCGTCGATCATCAACACAAAAAAGATAACGATGGATACAATGAGTGACGATACAAAAGTAGTCATTATCGCTACCGTTTTCGTTTGTCGTTCGGGACGGCGGTAAAAGCCCGAAAGAGAATGAACAAACAGACAACTCAATGGAAAAAAGACGAATCCTGAAACAAAATCATAGTTGGGAATAAAGATACGAACGGTATGAAAAATTTGCGTATCGACAACTGTCTTACGAAAAACCATAAATAACAGCCACACGATGAGGGCTGCCAGCACATCGAACAAAATAAACTTTATAAGCAGGCTGCGTTTGTCCATTCTTACCAAAAAAAATGCGTTGTATGCACATCTGCAAAGATAAGGAATTTTCTTATTGGATGCATCAAAAAAAAACACTACCTTTACAACTTTAAAAAAATCATTTAAAATGACTCCCAAATGGATAGTAAAAAAGCCAACAAATCAGCAAATTGAAATACAAAAAGAACTTGCAGCTGCCTTAAACATCAGTCCGATATTAGCTCAGCTTCTTGTGCAAAGGGGTGTTACAAGCTTTGAAGAGGCACGCAGCTTTTTCCGACCCGATTTCACTGCATTACACGATCCTTTTCTGATGGCCGATATGGATAAGGCGGTTGAACGGCTTACAGCGGCAATACGTGAAAATGAAAAAATACTGATTTACGGCGACTACGATGTTGATGGAACTACCTCAGTATCGTTGGTTTATAAATTTATCAAGAAGATCTACAGCAATGTGGATTTTTACATTCCCGACCGGTACAACGAAGGGTACGGAATTTCATATCAGGGGATTGATTTTGCCTCCCAACAGGGCTGCAAACTGGTGATTGCCCTCGATTGTGGCATCAAGGCAATCGAAAAAGTGGAGTATGCCAGCAAGGCAGGAATCGATTTTATCATTTGCGATCATCACACCCCCGACGTTCAGCTTCCCAATGCAGTGGCGGTTCTTGACCCCAAGCGGCCCGACTGCAACTATCCCTACAAGCATCTTTCGGGATGTGGAGTGGGATTTAAGTTGCTACAGGCTTTTTCAATACGAAACAATATCCCGTTCGCAGAACTTATCCCGCTGCTCGACCTGTTGGCCCTGAGCATCGCCTCCGATATTGTACCCATTACCGGCGAAAACCGCATACTGGCCTATTATGGATTGAAACAACTCAATACTAATCCCAGCATCGGCGTAAAAAGTATTCTGGAAGTTTGCGGACTAACCGACAAAGAGATTTCAATCAGCGACATTGTGTTTAAGGTTGGTCCCCGTATCAATGCATCCGGCCGCATGAAACTGGCTTCAGAAGCTGTTGAACTGATGGTGTCGAACGATATTCAGTTTGCCAAGGAAAAAAGTGGCACTATCAACGAGTACAACAACGATCGCAAGGATCTCGATAAAAATATTACAGATGAAGCCATTCGCCTTATCGCTTCAAACGAGGAATACAAAGTGCGTAAATCAATCGTGGTATACAAGCCCGACTGGCACAAGGGTGTTATAGGAATAGTAGCTTCACGCCTGGCCGAGGAGTTTCACAAACCATCCATCGTACTTACATTTTCGAATGGAATGGCATCGGGTTCGGCACGTTCGGTACCGGGTTTCGATGTGTACCAGGCTATTGATTCCTGTCGCGACCTGCTCGAAAATTTCGGAGGACATCGCTATGCAGCCGGTTTGTCGATGCTCGAAGATAAAGTGCCCCTTTTTACTGCCCGTATCGAGGAATATGTAGCGGAACACATCACCGAAGAGCAAATGTCGCCGCAAATCGATATCGATGCTCAAATTAATTTCAGCGATATCACACCTAAGTTTTTTAGTGTACTAAAGCAATTTAGTCCGTTTGGTCCGGGAAATATGAAGCCAGTATTTTCAACCCATGGGGTGATGGATTATGGGTCGAGTCGTTTGGTAGGCAAAGAGCAGGAACACCTGAAGCTGGAGTTGGTCGATTCGAGTTCCGAAAATGTGATGAATGGCATTGCGTTTGGGATGCACCGCTACAACGACCACCTGAAATCGATGAAGCCTCTCGACATTTGTTATACCCTGGAAGAAAATACCTTTAACGGCAATACCAGCATACAGCTGATGATCAGAGACATACAAGTTTAATGATTAATGTTTAATGATTAATGATTAATGGGTGGTATGGTACAATCGATATACATGAATCTGAATTGTAACCTTATCAGATTATTTAAATGTATATCACTTCTTAACCGCAACCATTAATCATTAATCATTAAACATTAAACATTAAATAGATAGTATTTGGAGTACGCCCAGCAACTGCTCATTCACTGGCTTATCATCTTTTATGGCTTTAGCCAGCGGGACGTGTACAATCTCGTTGTTTACAATTCCAATCATAATATTACGTAAACCATCCATCAGTGCATCGATAGCTGCAACTCCCATCCGACTGGCAATAATGCGGTCGTAGGCCGTGGGTGACCCTCCACGCTGGATATGTCCGAGTATCGAAACACGTACATCGTATTCGGGATGCTCGCGGCGCATTCGTTCGGCCAGCCCATTGGCTCCACCGGTGACTTCACTTTCCGAAACAATCACAATACTGCTGTTTTTTGATTTGCGAAAACCATTGCGTATCAACTCTTCCAGTTGATCGACCTTGGTTTCACGTTCAGGAATGATGGCCGCTTCAGCACCGGACGCCAGAGCACTGTTAAGCGCAAGAAATCCGGCATCGCGCCCCATTACTTCGATAAAAAACAAACGCTCGTGCGAGCTGGCTGTATCACGGATTTTGTCTACTGCATCGATAATCGTATTCAATGCTGTATCGTAGCCGATGGTACTGTCGGTGCCAAACAAGTCATTATCAATTGTACCGGGTAACCCCACAATGGGAACGTTATATTCCTGAGAAAAAAGTCGTGCTCCGGTAAACGTACCATCTCCGCCAATCACCACCAGTGCATCAATCTCCTCACGCACCAGATTCTCGTAAGCCAGCTGCCTTCCTTCAGGAGTCCTGAATTCAGCACAACGGGCCGACTTGAGTATCGTGCCACCCTGCTGAATAATATTACTTACATTCTGGGTTTGAAACTCTTTAATCTCACCTGTGATAAGACCTTTGTAACCCCGGTAAATTGCTTTCACCCGGATGTTATTAAAAATAGCAGCCCTGGTAACCGACCTGATGGCCGCGTTCATACCAGGGGCATCGCCACCGGAAGTCAAAAGTCCGATGCATCTGATTCCATGTACCATATATGTATACCTTAATTTACCCTTGCGGCAATAGCCTGAGCAACTTCTTCCATCAACCAGCGGGGGGTGGAGGTTGCTCCGCAGATACCAATCTTTTTGGTAAAGTCCAGCTCCAGGGCCTGAACATCGGCAGGTTCGGACACAAAATAGGTATTTGGATTGATGCTTTTACTATGCTCGAACAACACCTTTCCATTCGAACTCTTCTTGCCGCTTACAAAAACAATGATATCGTTTTCCTGTGCAAAGGTAGTAATATTTGGTATTCTATTCGAAACCTGACGGCAAATTGTGTCGGATGCCTCTAATTTAGCATCGTTCTGAATATTTGCACCAATATTCGTAATTAGTTTGTTAAAGCCTTCGAGCGATTTGGTGGTCTGGGAAAACAAGCGCACATTTTTCGACAAATCAATCTGACTCAAATCGTTTTCATCTTCAATCACAATTGCTTTGCCTTCGGTTTGGCCCAACAGTCCGTTTACTTCAGCATGACCGTGTTCCCCGTAAATCACAATTTGGGTATCTTGTTGGCCTTCATTCTGATAAGCCGTTTTGATGCGCGACTGCAGTTTCAGCACCACAGGACAGGAAGCATCCACCAGGGTAATATTATTTTGGCGCGCAATCTCGTAGGTCGATGGGGGTTCACCATGCGCCCGTAACAGCACTTTTACATTCTGTAACTGAGCAAACTGTTCATGATTGATGGTGATGAGACCTTTTTCTTCAAGGCGTTTTACTTCCTGACCATTGTGTACAATATCACCCAGGCAATACAATACTTCGCCCTTATCCAATTCTTCTTCGGCTTTCTTAATGGCATTTACCACTCCAAAGCAAAAACCCGATTTTTTATCAATTTCAATATTCACAGTAGTAATCGTTATGCGTGGCAAACTGCCCGCAGGGGGTCAGTTACCAACTGTTTTCAAAAACAATTCCCGCAACAGTTCCTGCTGTTGGTCGGGACTAAGATCGGTGTTATCGATCACATGGGCATCGGCAGCTTTTCGCAGCGGACTTTCGGTACGGTTCTCGTCGCGTTCGTCGCGCTCCTTTACATTGGCAAGCACGTCTTCGAAACTCGCTTCTATGCCTTTCGACTGAAGCTCGATCAACCTGCGTTGTGCGCGGATTTCAGCACTGGCAGTAAGGAAAACCTTCAGCTCGGCCTGTGGAAAAACAACGGTTCCGATATCGCGGCCATCCATTACAATTCCTTTCTCAAGGCCCATCAGCTGTTGCTGCCTTACCAGCTCCCTGCGTACTGCTCCGATCGTACTTACCCTGCTTGCACCATCCGAAACTTCCAGCGAGCGAATCTGTGCTTCCACATTTTCACCATTCAGCCAGATGTCGGCACCCCCATCGCCACGGAGCCTGAATTCAAGACGTATAGAAGAGATGTGATCCGAAATCTGTTCTTCTTCCATAGCCCCGGCAGTAATCCATCCGTTGCGCAGGCAGTACAGGGCAACAGCACGGTACATAGCACCGGTATCCACATATACATATCCTGCTTCGCGTGCAAGACGCCGGGCCATCGTACTTTTTCCACACGATGAATACCCGTCAATAGCAACAATTATTTTATTCATTAGTTCATTCAGAGCTTAAAATCATTCAGCGATGTGCTAACTGAGAACAGATAGGCTGAGTTCCCCACCTGGAACTGACTCGAACTGAATCCGAGCTGGAATTTACTGATTCGAATTCCCCCTCCAAACGAAAAACCGGCCATACTCCGAAAGCCATTCATGGCAAGCTCCTGATGCCTGCGGTGGTTATAGGATGCTGCCAGGTACAGGTTTTTACCCGGAAGAAATTCAACACCGATAATTGCATGCCGGAAAGCCATATCCACAACCGAAATTTCAGGAACCATTTCGGTGCGTTCGTAATCCACCATGCCTGAATTATTATCGGTATAGTACAAATTCCACTTGTTCAACTGGTGAAGCGTAAACGAAAACCGAAAGGGAGCATGCTGTAGCTTTTGTGAAATACCCAGCTGCAGGTCGAGTGGTAGCGGCTCGCGGTGCTGTCCATCCTCACCACTATAATAACCTTTAAACTGAACACCCAGGTTACGCAGCGATAAGCCGGCAGCAAACAAATTGGTCGGCGAACGATAGTGAACACCCATATCAACAGCTGCTCCAACGGAAGTATAGCGTTCGTAAGCCGAGAAAACAGGCTTCAACGTTACACCAGCCGAAAGACGGTCGCTGATGGTACGACTGTAAATCATGCTTAGCGCTATATCGCGGGCAGTAAATTCCCCGAGTTGTTCATTGGTCTCACTCGTTTCCTTAAACGTCCCGTAATCGACATACTGAACCCCCACTGCAAAATGATTCTGACCTTTTGAAAATCCATACACAGCAGATCCAAATTTCACATCAGCGAGGTAATTCGCCATATTCAGACTCAGCATCGAATTGGAACTACTGTTCAGAAGTGCCGGATTAAAAAGTGAAAAGCTGATATCACCATCGGGATTGGTTACATTTTTACCTCCCAGAGATGCCATACGCGACGAGACCGGCAAGTCGAGAAAACGAAACACTCCGTCGGAGGAAAATACAGTCGGGCTTAGAAGCCCAAACAACAAAAAGAGCAATATTCTGTTATATGTATACGTCATTGATGTAACTCATTTGATCAACAGCCTGATCGTAACTTTACGCTGCCCGTTGCGGATTTTGACTGCCAAAGATAGTGCTTTTTCGTAAACCAGCCACCGGAAAGTTCGTTGTATCGACTGCATACTAAACGTATTTTTCAGGAAATAGTACATACAGAAATGAAAAAAAATATGAAAATCAGCAAATTATCTGCATTCTGACAATAATTTTAAAAAAAATCGTTTGTACAACATATAATTAGAAAAAAAATCGTACATTTGCCAATCTGAAAAAAACAAAAAATTTGCATCAATATGGACGTAAAAAAATCACCAAAAGCTTCGCTTGAAGACAAGAAATCCATCTATATGCTGATGGGATTCGTAGCGGTTTTATCGTTGCTTTATATTGGATTGGAGTGGACCCAACACGAAGTTACCATCTATGAGGACACATCTGCTGCTGTGATTGAAGAAGAAGAAATCGAAATCATCACTACAGCCGAAACGCTGCCCCCTCCTCCTCCGCCCGATGTACCTGAAGTAATCGAAATCCTGAACGTGGTGGAAGATGATATCGAAACTGCCGAAATTGAAATCAACACCGAAGATGATAAAAACAAACAGGTGGTGATTCAGGCGCCGGTGACTGCCGCTAAAGTAGAAGAAGAAGACGATCAGGTGGTATTCGTTGTGGTTGAATCCATGCCTTCGTTCCCCGGTGGTGATGCAGCCCTTTTCAAATACCTCAACGATAACATCAAGTATCCGGTAATCGCACAGGAAAGCGGAATCCAGGGTCGTGTTATCTGTCAGTTCGTGGTTAACCGCGACGGATCTATCGTTGATATTGAAGTAGTACGAAGTGTTGACAAGAGTCTCGATGCCGAAGCAATCCGCGTAATCAAAAACATGCCAAAGTGGACTCCCGGTAAACAACGTGGTAAAACGGTACGTGTTAAATACACCCTCCCCGTTAACTTCCGTCTACAGTAAGAAGAAACTGATTGTACCAACGGTCAATCGAAATCCATTCACATCTTATACAACCGTTTGGGAATATCCAAACGGTTTTTTTATCGT
>JANJXE010000135.1 GCA_024709185.1 Paludibacter sp. | reverse complement strand
ATAGCTTTTACCATACAAATATCCATTTTCTTCCACTATTTCATAGCCCACATACAATGCCCTGTTGTTAACAATAAAATCCATTGCAAAATCCCATATTGTAACAAAGGACGAAAAAGTATCACCACCTTCATTCAATGCACCACTTAAACCCGTGTCTTTAATATTAGAGTCAGTACTGCGGGTATACGAAATAAAGGCCATCACTATAAATCCGGACACTATTAATAAGGTCAGGATTTTAACCGACAACTTCTTAACATATATGGTATAAACAAACAAGAGAATTAAACCAATCTGCAATACTGGTCCTCTATCGCCAAACCACAGGGAAAACAAGGCCACAATCGACGCAGAAATTAACTCAAACCAGTAGATTTTCAAGAAGAACCATTTGCTGTCACTAAAGTCGTCCTTATATATTTCGGCTTTAAGCAGTAATTTCAACGACAACAAACCAATATAAAGAACCACCACCTGATAATTAATTGTAATTTCGCTGTCCATTGTAGTCATAACGCTGTAAACAAACAGTAAGGTTGCTAAAACAAACAACACATTGAGGAAAGTCACCAGCGGAGGATTGACTAATGAAAAATCAAAACTCGTTTTATCCTCACTTTTAGCAACAAAAAGACTGGTGCCCAGCATATAAGAACTGATAGCCAGTTGTGCTAAAGCAGTTCCTTTTGAGATATTATTTTCATCAAAAGGGAAACTAAACATAAAAAAATATTCCGCATCGATGGGATATAAAAAAACGGGATACACGTAATTGACAAAAAAGAACGAAAACAAAAAGAAAAAATGGAAATTCACCATTCCTGTCGGAAAGGTCATTTTCCGGGAGAAAACAAAACAGGTAACCAAAAAGAAAACAAGCTCATATACACAAAACCCGAAAGAGTAGGTATCGGGCGCCAGGATATACGAAACGAGTGATACTATGAAAATAAGTAGTAACATTATGCCTTTTTTATGAATACTTTAACGAGTTCAACAAGTTCATATTGCCTCAATAGTTTGGAAAAAGCGATTAATAAAACTACAAATATAAGGGATTTAAGAAGAAACATCAACAACACGTTCCCGATTGTGAAAAGAGTTGCCATCACAAGCGTAGCTCCGAATGCAAGAGCCGAAGGTAGCATAATTATACCAAGAAGTTTAACGAAGTATATGAATTCAATTTTCAAACGGGACGAAACTACTGCCAGATTAACAACACTTACAATTAGCAGCCCTACCAGAATCCCCCAAACCAGAAAAGGTAAACCCAGGGATGCCGTTGTAAAAAGAAGGCCAATAAGAAGTACAGACCGTACAATCTCGAGATGAAGAATCGATTTAGTGTGACCGCTGGCTTTAAAAACATTTCTGGAGATTGTAATCAAAATCAGTGGGACCAGGGTTAAAGATAAAACTTGAAAAATCCATCCGGCTTCTGACCATTGCGGGCCCAGCAGTATCAGAACAACAGCATCGGAGCCCAATGAAAGCAACACCGACAAGGGGAATACCACAGCTACCACCTTTTTAAAAACATCTAAAAACGAATTTTTCAAATCTTCAGGATCCGATACTTTGGCAAAAACAGGGAATAATACTTTATCAAAAACGCTTCTCACACCAGCATCGGCAGTCAGGATCAATCTGTTGGACTGATAAAAATGACCTGCCTGATGTATTGGAACAATTTTAGCGACAATATTATTATTTAGATTTTCTGATAAGGTATTCAATAAATTAGCACCCAAAACACTCAGTCCAAACGATTTTTGTTCACGAAACGAATTACGGGAAAAATGTAAAACGGGGATGTATTTAATTTTCAATGCAATCATCAGATTGTAAAAAAACGAAAACGAAAGCTGCTGAACCACCAACGCCCAAATTCCGGCACCAGCCACAGCCGATACAACTGAAAGCAGCACCGAAAGTATAGTACTCGCAAATGTTATAATGGCTAATTCTTTAAATCGAAGATCAATAACCAGTTTTACGTATTGAACAATACCCATTGCATTAAAAACGACCGAGAGACTCAACACCCGCAACAGCTCTTTCAACACCGGCTGCTGGTAGTAGTTGGCCAGGTATCCGGCGCCTGCAAAAAAAACGGCATAAAGCAGCAAACTTACTACTATATTAAACACAAACAATGTTGAAAAATCGATAGAAGAAGGATTCTTCATACGGAGTAAAGCACCCCCCATTCCCGAATCTACCATCATATTGCCTATGGCAATAAAAATGGCAACAATCGAGAGTATACCAAAATCGTCGGGGGTAAGTAGCCTGGCTAAAACAAATACAGCCAACAATTGCAATACAGTCTGAATGATTTGACTATAACCGCTCCACACTAATCCTTTTTTTAATTCAGACATACATCATTTGGATGTATCGTTGTTTTTCATCTTCGTGTAGAAAACTGGCTGTGAAGGAGTTGGCGGCAAGCTTGCGAAGGTCATCTTTACTGAGATTGAGAGCCTCAGCAATTGCTTCGTAATTTTCGTTCAGGTAACCTCCGAAATAGGCAGGATCATCTGAATTCACGGTTACCAGCATGCCTTTTCCAAGCATATATTTTATAGGGTGATCCCGTAAATCCTTTACTACCTGAAGTTTCAGATTCGATAGAGGACAAAGGGTCAGCGCAATTTGTCTTTCCACCAACACCTGTACCAGATCATCATCTTCGATAGAACGATTACCATGATCGAGCCTGTCTATCTTCAACTCATTCAGAGCCTGCCAGATGTACGCAGGTGGACCTTCCTCGCCTGCATGTGCCAGAATTTTCAGACCTTCGGCACGGGCTTTTTCAAAAACGCGACTAAATTTCACGGGAGGATGCCCCATCTCCGACGAATCAAGTCCAATTCCGATAAAATACGACAGGAATGGGCGAGCTTCTTCAAAAGTCTGCAACGCACTTTCTTCAGACAGATGTCGTAAAACACTCAAAATCAACCCTGAGCTGATACCAAAATGAGAACGGGCATCGTCCATGGCACGAGTAATTCCTTTAATGACAGTTGAAAAAGAAACACCACGGTCGGTATGGGTTTGCGGATCGAAAAAGAATTCGACATGCACCACTCCCTGCTGGTGCATACGGGTAAAATAAGCAAAGGTGAGATCGTAAAAATCCTGCTCGTACAACAACACCTGCGCACCTGCATAATAAATATCGAGAAATTCCTGAAGGTTAGCAAATTGGTATGCTTCACGCACCTCTTCTACTGAACTGTATTTTAGTTCAATACCGTTTCGCTTGCCAATAGCAAACATCAGTTCGGGCTCGAAAGTCCCTTCGATGTGCAAGTGCAGTTCAGCTTTCGGAAGTTGTTGTATAAACTGTTTTAGTTCCATATGTACTAGCTGAAATACTGCTTTAACTTACGTAAGAGAGCTTTCATTCCTTCCACATCCAGCTGAGTGGTATTGTGCGAGTGATAATCGTCGATGCGTGAGATTTCTTCCTCCCCTTCCACAAAGAACTTATCGTAATTTAAATCACGGCTATCCAGCGGAATTCGGAAATATTGACCCATGTCAACCGACTTAGCCATTTCTTCGCGGGTCACAAGAGTTTCGTAGAGTTTTTCTCCATGACGGGTACCAATTACACGAACTGTAACCTTCGAATTAAGTAAATCCTGCATGGCAGTGGCCAGTATTTCCAGGGAAGCAGCCGGTGCTTTCTGAACAAACAAATCGCCACTCTTGCCATGCTGGAAGGCATACACGGCCAGGTCCACCGCATCGTCGAGCGTCATCATAAAGCGCGACATATTCGGATCGGTAATCGTAATATCTTTTCCTGCTTTAATCTGATTGTACCACAATGGAATTACCGAACCGCGACTTCCCATCACATTACCATAGCGCGTGCAACAGATAATTGTTTTGGGATTATCGCCCAGTGAACGGGCTTTGGCATAAGCCACCTTTTCCATCATTGCCTTGCTTATTCCCATGGCATTAATAGGATAAGCTGCCTTGTCGGTGCTCAGGACCACCATTCGTTTCACACCATATTCAACCGCCGAATCGAGCACATTTTGGGTGCCCAATACATTTGTATTCACAGCCTCAATGGGAAAAAATTCGCAGGATGGGACCTGCTTCAACGCTGCTGCATGAAAAATAAAATCGACACCGTGCATGGCATTGTCCACACTACGTTTATTGCGCACATCGCCTATGTAAAATTTGATCCGGGGATTTGAATACTGGTGACGCATGTCGTCCTGCTTTTTCTCATCCCGGGAAAAAATACGGATTTCCTTAATATCAGTATTTAGAAAGCGGTTCAACACCGCATTGCCGAAAGAACCTGTTCCTCCGGTTATTAGTAAGACTTTATCTTTAAACATTGTTTACTTAAAAATTTACAATATTAAAACGAATAATTAGGGGGATTATTTTGAGAGGATATCTTACTTGAGAAAATAATCGCTAAAAAAAACAGATTTCTCCTCCGGAGTCGGGTAGTTGATCAACACAGCCCGGTATTTCCCCTTAAACACAAACATACTGCCGGCAGCTACCCCTATCACCGAATGTCTCCGGATGACGGCTCCCATATCATCTAACTTGCCCGCACCACCCATCACAGTTACGGGAATGCTTACAACTTCGCGAACTGCATCGATTAATTTTGAATCGTATCCAGTCATAGTTCCATCCTGGTCTATCGAATTAATCACCAGTTCGCCCACACCCAGCTGCTGCATCCTACGGGCAAAACTCACCGGTTCCAGGCCTGTTGCTTTTTTTCCGTTATGGGTAAACAGCTCGTAGCGCATCCCGAACATTGTTTTCTTTACATCCATCACCACCACTACACTTTGATTTCCCACACGGGCAGCGAGCTGTTCGATCACTTCAGGAGCTTCGATGGCAAGCGAACCAACCGCAATTTTTTCCACTCCAAGGTTAAAAATCCGCTGCGCCTGTTCAGCCGTTTTAATACCACCCCCGTAACAAAGAGGCATTCGGCATTCTACGGCCAGGTGTTCGATAAGCTTGTAATCGGGCTCGCGGCCTTCAACCGATGCATCTATATCCAGCACAATTAGCTCATCCACTTCCTTTTCGTTGAAAATTT
>JANJXE010000486.1 GCA_024709185.1 Paludibacter sp. | reverse complement strand
ACGATAAACGCCGATGGAACGTATACGCGTAATGAAGAATATTATTTGTTGGCTCATTTTGCAAAAACAGTTCGCTTGAATGCATTTCGAATTAAAAATACTTCAGTCAACTGGCCCGGGGGATTCATTGTTTCATCGTTTTTGAATACTGATGGAACCAAAGTAGTGGTTGCTCTCAACCGAAGTGGAACTAATCAAAAATACAGTGTTCGTATTGGTAACAGGAAATTTACCTACGAACAGTTCAACGAATCAGTTGTGACTTTTCAATTTAAATAACATAAGCAATACTAATCATGGAATTAAAATTAACATTACTTGCGTTATCAATTAGCCTGCTTTCATGCAATAACGCTAATAAAATTCAGGTTTTAAGCACTTTACCCGATACTGATAGTCTTTTAATTGAGAAAAAAATATTTTTTAACCAACAGTTACCTGCCACTGCAGATGTTATCAAGGTGAATGTGAATGATACCTGTCAGATATTTGACGGGGTAGGAGCTGCATTGACACATGCATCTGCCTGGGTTTTTCACACTAATTTAACGCCCGAAAAACGTGATTCATTGTTCAGAGTTCTTTTTACGCCTGAAGGCATTGGAATAAACTATACAAGGTTAGCCATCGGAGCATCCGATTTTTCGTCTAACATCTTTAGTTATAGTGAAACTGAAGATTTCACTTTATCCAATTTTTCAATTGAAGAAGATTACAAACATGTTATACCAATGTTAAAAGAAATTCTGGCCATTAATCCAGGATTACAAATTATGGCAACTCCTTGGAGTCCACCCGCATGGATGAAAACAACTAACAGTATGGTGGGAGGGAAGTTGCGTCCCGATTGTTATGCTGTTTATGCAGATTATTTAATCAGGTATATCCAGGCATACAAGCGGGAAGGCATTGACATTCATACAATAACCGTTCAGAATGAGCCTGAATACAGCACAGCTGCGTATCCCTGTATGGATATGACAGCTGAAGAACAAAAAGTTTTTATCCGTGATTATTTTGGCCCAAAACTAAGTGTATCAGGATTAGCAACAAAAATTGTATTGTTTGACCACAATTGCGATAATCCGGATTATCCCATCAGTATTTTGAACGATCCGAAAGCCAAAGAATTCGTCGATGGTTCAGGATTCCATTTATACAAAGGTCATATTTCGGCACTTTGTACCGTAAAGCAGGCTCATCCTGACAGAAATATCTATTTTACAGAGCAATCGGGGGGAGGCTGGGCACCTGATTTTGACCAAAATGTACGGTGGTATGCAGGTGAGTTAATTGTTGGAGCAATGAATTGCTGGAGTAAGAACGTATTACTGTGGAATGTAGCACTGGACGAAAACAATGGTCCAAAAAATTTTGGTTGCCAGGACTGTTACGGAGTAGTTGAAATTAATAAAACTGGAGACATAAAAATGCATGCAGAGTATTATGCACTTGCTCATGTTGGAAGGTATGTTCAACCAAATGCTAAACGATTGGTTACCAAAGGTGATACTGTAAAAGGTACCGCTTTTAAAAATC
>JANJXE010000152.1 GCA_024709185.1 Paludibacter sp. | reverse complement strand
AGCACCAGTGATCAACAGGTATCGTACAAATTCAGCCGAAACTGTTGAATTTCCATTGTTTACACCTTCGGCGGTTGTAAGTAAAGCACCTACGGGTGACAAGGCGAGTGCACCGCTCCTGCCCGGTGATCCCGGGGCTTCCACAGGTGCGGCTGTCCCTCTCGATGGCGGTTTTCTTTTAGCATTATTGGCTGGTGGTGGCATCGGTTTAAATTTGTTGCGCAGAAAGAAAAAAGATCTCACTGCAACATAATGATTCCTTATTATACAACAAATTGCCCCGTTAGCTGAGAAGCAACTAACGGGGCAATTTATCCTTTTACTACTGATTATCAGATTTTCTGAATAATCTCCCGAGCTAACTTTTCAGCTTCTTCCATCGAACCTGCTTCTGAGTAAATACGAATTATGGGTTCAGTGTTCGATTTACGAAGATGTACCCAGCCATTCGGAAAATCAATTTTCACTCCGTCGATAGTATTTACCTCGTACTGTGAATAAGCCCCAGCAATGCGTTCGAGCACTTCATCCACATTTATAGACGGGCTTAATTCCTTTTTATTCTTTGAAATAAAATATTCAGGATAGGTTTTACGTAATTCCGAAACCTTCATGTCCTTTTTAGCAAGATGAGTCAGAAATAAAGCAATACCCACCAACGCATCGCGTCCATAATGGCTGGCAGGATAGATAACACCACCATTGCCTTCACCGCCGATAACCGCATTGGTTTCTTTCATTTTAGTTACCACATTCACTTCTCCAACGGCAGCAGCATAGTAGTCACGGCCGTACTTGCGGGTCACATCGCGAAGGGCACGGGTCGAGCTTAAATTCGATACCGTATTGCCGGGAGTGCGTGACAGGACATAATCGGCAACTGCCACCAGGGTATATTCTTCGCCAAACATAGAACCATCCTCACAAATGATGGCAAGGCGGTCCACATCAGGATCCACTACAAAACCCACATCTGCTTTACCGGCTTTCATAACGGAAGCTATTTCGGTCAGGTGTTCGGGCAGCGGCTCGGGATTATGAGGAAACTGTCCGTTCGGTTCGCAGAATAACTTTTCCACCTTTTTCACACCCAGAGCTTCAAGCAAGGCAGGAATAGCAACGCCACCCACAGAATTTACACAATCAATTGCAACCGTGAAATCAGCCTTCCGTATAGCTTCAACATCTACCAACTCAAGTTCCAAAACACTTTTAATATGCGCATCGGTATACTCCTTACGGGTAATTGTACCCAGCTTATCCACTTCCGGGAAGTCGAACGATTCAGCAGCAGCGCGGCTCAACACATCTTCTCCCTGAGCTGCGTTCAGAAATTCGCCCCGTTCGTTAAGTAGTTTCAAAGCATTCCACTGACGGGGATTATGACTGGCAGTCAGGATAATACCGCCGGCAGCCTTTTCCATTACTACAGCTAGTTCGGTAGTCGGCGTAGTAGCCAAACCGATATTCACCACATCGAAACCCATGCCCAGCAGGGTTCCTGTCACCACCTGATCGACCATCTCGCCCGAAATTCGGGCATCGCGACCTACAACAATTGTTTTCGAATCAGTCGTTTTGTTATCTCGGATATGCATGGCATAGGCTGCGGTAAAGCGAACGATGTCGAGTGGATTAAGTCCTTCTCCAACTGCGCCTCCAATTGTTCCTCTGATTCCGGAGATTGATTTAATTAATGTCATATGTTTCTGTTAATAGTTCTTTTGAATTTTAATTTTCAGATCGTATCCAATTGGTGTTGCCGGGCGGTTGAACTGACTGAAACCAATACGGGAATATACGATGATAGTCGCTTCTGAATTGTGGCGTTTCATATAGCCAACAGCCTCGTGCCAACCCAGGCAAACCTGCGAATAATCGAGGTAATTGAAAGTTGTAGGATACGGAAAATCGAGTGTCGAAAGATTTGAAAGGGTATCGGCCTTTTCATTCAGCGTATATTGAAGAAAGCGCGCCACCACCATATCACCCGATTGAATAGTGTCGCCGGAAGTCACATCACCCTGAGCTGTAAGTCGGAAATAAAGTCCGGAGTTGCTCTTATAAAAGACCTTATCGGGCCAGGGGAACGTGGTAGGCATCTTGTCGACCACAGTAATATTATTCCTCTTAATGAACCCATTAATAAGGGTTTGTTCAGCAGCCAGCTCATCAGCAAAAGTCACATTATCGTCGCAGGAGCTGATTGCAAAACCTGTAATTACAAGAGCGAAAATAAGAACGAAAGAGAATTTCATATCGGTTGAATTAGCGTATATTAGCAATACTGATGACATCGGCAAAAACGCCTGCTGCTGTTACACTAGCGCCAGCACCATATCCCTTAATCATCATCGGGAATTCATTATAACGGGCAGTTGTGAGTAAAATTATATTGTTGCTACCCTGTAAATCATAAAATGGATGCAGGTTATCAACTTCCTCGAGACCTACACTGCATTTGCCCATTTCCATTGTTGCCACAAAGCGCCAGCGCTTACCCGAAGCGGCCAGTACGCGGCGTTTTTCTTCAAATTCAGCATCGAGCGATGGAATATCTTTCCAGAACTGATCCATCGAGCCGTGGAATAATGCTTCCGGAATAAACAAATTCTTCTCTACATCTTCCTGTTCAACCTGGTAACCTGCTTCACGGGCCAGAATTACCAGCTTACGTACCACATCCTTACCACTAAGGTCTTCTCGTGGGTCGGGTTCAGAGAATCCGGCTTCTTTTGCCATAAGAATTGACTTGCTTAGCGGATTTTCATCGCTAAGGTTATTGAAAATAAAGTTGAGGGTACCCGAAAGCACTGCCTGAATTTTCTGGATTCGGTCGCCACTGTTAATCAAACTGTTAATAGTGTTGATTATCGGTAATCCTGCTCCCACATTGGTTTCGAAGAGAAATTTCACCCCTTTGCGGCGGGCGGTTTCCTTTAATTTTAAATACCTGGGGTAATCCGATGAGGCAGCAATTTTATTAGCTGTCACCACCGAAGTATTGTTCTCAAGCAATCGTTGGTACAAGTGTGCAACATCTTCATTGGCAGTACAATCGACAAAAACCGAATTAAAGATATTCATTTCGATAATTTCACGTGCAATGGCAGCAGGACTGGCATCCTGCCCCATGGTCATGAGTTCATCGCGGAAATTGTTTAGGTCGATACCTTCCCTGCGAAACAGCATTTTTCTGCTTGAAGCCACCCCAACGACCTTTACTTTCAGGGCATTTTCATCCATCAGCTTTTGCTGCTGTTTTCGAATCTGATCAATCAGTTTTCCTCCCACAGTCCCCACACCGACTATAAACAGGTTCAATACCTGGTAATCGGAAAGGAAAAACGAATCGTGAATAACATTGAGCGCCTTACGAAGAGAGGAGCGGTCGGTAACAAAGGAAATATTTGTTTCAGAAGCACCCTGTGCACAGGCAATCACATTGATACCATTACGTCCCAGCGTACCAAAAAGCTTCCCTGCAATACCCGGCGTACGTTTCATATTGTCGCCCACGATGGCTACCGTTGCCAGATCATCTTCCGATACAATAGTATCAATCTCTCCATGCGCTATTTCCTGAGCAAACTCTTCCTTTAGCACTTTAACGGCAAGCGGACTATCGGCATTTCGAACCCCAATGGAAGTTGTATTCTCGGAAGATGCCTGTGACACAAGGAATACAGAAATACCATTTCGGGCTAAAACCTTGAAAATACGATGGTTAACACCGATAACTCCAACCATACCCAGGCCCTGGATAGTGATCAGCGAAGTATCGTTAATCGACGAAATTCCTTTAATGGTTTTCGATCGGTCGTCGATTCTTTCCTGTGAAATATAGGTACCTCTGGCTTCAGGATTGAATGTATTTTTAATTACTACCGGAATTTTTTTATGAAAAACCGGAAAAATAGTAGGAGGATAAATCACCTTTGCGCCAAAGTTACACAATTCCATTGCTTCGCTAAAGCTCAGTTCTTCAATAACATAAGTATTGGAAATAATACGGGGATCGGCAGTCATGAAACCATCCACATCGGTCCATATTTCGAGCACTTCCGCTCCGAGAGCTGCCGCCAGGATAGCTGCGGTATAATCGGATCCTCCTCTGCCAAGATTAGTGATAAAGTTGGTTTGTGATTCGGAAGCAATAAAGCCACCGCAAACTGTAATGGAAGGTAACTTTGCGAATCGTTCTTTAATTAGTTGATTTGTTTGCTCAAAATCAACCACATGTTTGCCAAACTGATGAATGGTTTTAATAAAATCGCGTGCATCGGCATGTTGTGCGTCAAGCGCCTGACTTACAATTACGGAAGATAATGCTTCACCATAACTAACAATAGTATTGGTGATTTTGGGAGAACTATCCCTGATGAGGTACACACCCCGAAGAATATTTGACAGGTCGGTAAAAAGTTCCTGAATACTGTTAGTGGTCTCATTCTGTGTTTGTGGATCAACAATCACCTGTGGAATCATGTCGAGATGACGATGGAGCATCGTCTTGTATTCAGTCAGGTAATTTTCGTCGCCGGCAGCAGCCATGGCCGCTACTTTGTACAACTGGTCGGTGATTCCCGAAAGAGCCGACACTACAACAATCACCGGCTTGGATGCCGATTCCACGATGCGTTTAACGCTTAAAATACCCTCAACGGAACCTACGGATGTTCCGCCAAATTTCATTACCTTCATCTTCTGCCTGAGTATCGATTAGTCACTAATTAATAGAACCGCAAAAGTAACGAAAAAACAGCAATTAACGCAGCGGCGGGATTCTTTTTTAGTTAAACAGTTGCAAATCTATGAAAAATAAACTACTTTTGCACCGCATTTTTCGATGCAATATTCCCTTTTTACAGGTGTATGGTTCGGTAGCTCAGCTGGATAGAGCAACAGCCTTCTAAGCTGTGGGTCTTGGGTTCGAATCCCAACCGAATCACTTTATTATAAGCCAACATGTTAACTTATAGCATGTTGGCTTTATTATTATTACTTCCTATCCACAAAATGCACAACCCTGTCATTTTATCTTCAGCGTTTTCTGATAAGCCACTATATCCAGTAATCGTCCGAATTTCTCACCCACTTCCCGAAAATGTGCACACCTTACATAACCACACTTTTCAAACAAAGCAATACTCGTTTTATTTTCTTCGGAAATAATTCCGATCAGAACTACTATGGTACAATCGATTGCTATCTGCTCCAACATTTCCAACACCTTGCGACCAATACCTTTACCCGAATATTCAGGCTTTAAATAGATACTCACCTCCGCAGTCCGGTCGTATGCCTGCCTCTTTTTATACTGTGAAAGATAGCAGTATCCGCAAATTTCTTCTTCAAATGAAATAAGATAGGATTTGTATTTGGGATGTGCAACCGCAATCACACTCTTTAACTCCTCAATAGTAATTAATTCTGTATGAAAAGTTGCCGTTGTATTTACGATATAATAATCGTATACCGATTTCACAATTTCAAAATCTTTGTCCTGAAGATCAATAAGTTGAATTTTCATAGGCATGAGCAATAGTCTGAAAGAACGCTCAAAGTTAGAAAAAATATCAATAGCAGGAAGGATATTTAAACCAATGAGCTCTTTTTTCCACATCCGGATTTAATTATTTATCTTTGTAACCTTATATTTTTAACTAATTCAAATGAAACTTCAGGTTCAACTTATTATAACTCCCGAACAAGCTGCCAAAGAATCGCAACTGAAACGTCGGGTGGCGGAAAAGGCCGAACTGCACGAGCAGGACATCAAACACATCCGCATACTCAAAAAATCGATTGATGCACGGAGCCATCAACCCAAAATCAATTTATCGGTAGAGGTCTATGTAAACGAAATGCCCGACCTATCGACTTTACGAAGAGAATTTCAGTTCCACGATGTGCACACTGCCCCATCAGTGCTTATCATTGGCGCTGGACCTGCAGGTATTTTTGCAGCCCTTAAACTAGTGGAACTGGGATTGAAACCCGTTGTGATTGAACGGGGTAAACAGGCTAAGGACCGCGTTTCTGACATTGCGGCACTCAACCGTAACAAGTCCTTCAATGTTGATTCTAATTATTGCTATGGTGAAGGTGGTGCAGGCACTTTTAGCGATGGAAAACTCTATACCCGTTCGAAGAAGAAAGGAGATTCAAACGAGATTTTCGAACTGTTTCAATACCATGGTGCTTCCGACGAAATTCTCTACGAAGCTCATCCCCATATTGGTTCCGATATGTTGCCTGCCATTGTGGGAAATATGAGTTATACCATTACTTCTCACGGTGGAGAAATCTATTTCGACACCAGGATGAAGGAATTACTAATCGAAAACGACCGGGTGAAGGGATGTATTACAACCGACGGACGGAAATTTGAAGCTGAGGCGGTCATACTGGCAACCGGACATTCGGCACACGATATTTACGAAATGCTTCATTCGCAAGGCATTCAGCTCGAGCAAAAAGGCTTTGCCATGGGCGTACGGGTGGAGCATCCACAAACATTGATCGACAGCATTCAGTACCACTGCCCTTCCCGCGGCGAATACCTGCCGGCGGCTAATTACAGTCTTGTGGAGCAAATCGACGACCGGGGTGTGTATTCTTTCTGTATGTGTCCTGGTGGTCGTATTGTACCGGCAGGAACCAGGGAAGAAGAAATTGTGGTAAATGGCATGTCGGCATCGCGTCGGAATTCACCATTTGCCAACTCCGGTATGGTGGTGGAAATTCGCCCCGAAGATATTCCGGAAGAGTTTCAACAATACGGTGTACTGGCAGGCTTACGCTTTCAACAACATGTGGAGCATTTGGCCTATATTAACAACGGAGGTAAAGGACGTGTAGCACCAGCACAGCGTTTAGTCGATTTTGTAAAAGGAAAAGTTTCGGCCGATTTACCTGAATGCTCCTATATGCCCGGAATCATCTCATCGCCGCTACATTTCTGGCTTCCTGAACACATTTCAAAACGACTGCGTGAAGCATTCCGACGCTTCGATCGTAAAATGCACGGCTACCTCACCAACGAGGCCGTGGTAGTAGCTGTCGAATCGCGTTCTTCGTCGGCAGTACGCATCCCACGTGATCCTGAAACTGGTGAGCATCCACAACTAAAGGGACTTTTTCCTGCAGGCGAAGGTTCTGGATTTTCAGGTGGTATTACATCATCGGCAATAGATGGGCAAAATGCGGCGATCCATGTTTTTGAAATCCTGACAAAATTAAAGAAAGTATAATCCATCTGATGATCATCGGCTAAGTTTCCCGATTAATCGTGTAGGGACTTTAACCCTTCTGTATAGTTTCAACCTGTTTCTTTATAGCTTTAAAAAAAAGCGATGCATCCGTTAAAATGCATCGCTTTTTTAGTAGTATACTTTCACTTACGCTCCGAAATCGTCGAACATCAGCATTTCGCGTGGAACGCCCAAATCGAAAATCATTTTCTCAACAGCTTTTGCCATCGGACCAGGACCGCACATGTAGTATTCGATATCTTCCGGTGCATCGTGGTTGGCCAGGTAGTTGTCGTGAATTACCTTGTGGATAAATCCTACATAGCCTGTCCAGTTGTCTTCCGGCAGTGGTTCGCTTAATGCGATATTGAACTGGAAATTCGGGAATTCGCGTTCGAGTTTACGGAAATCCTCTTCGTAGAAAATTTCGTTTTTCGAACGGGCACCATACCAATAGGTAATCTTACGATCGGTAATTTTAAGCGTTTCAAGAAGGTGAAGGATATGTGAACGCAGTGGAGCCATACCCGCACCACCTCCTACATACAACATTTCGCGCTTGGTATGCAACAGTGGATGGAATTCACCAAACGGACCCGACACCATTACTTTATCTCCCGGCTTCAGGTTGAAGATGTAGGACGAACAAATACCCGGTTTTACATCTGCCCAACCACCTTTAGCACGATCATAGGGAGGAGTGGCAATACGAACGTTGAGCATCACGATATTTCCTTCGGCAGGATAATTGGCCATTGAGTAGGCACGCATGGTTTCTTCTTCGTTTTTACATGCCAGGTCCCACATTTTAAACTTATCCCAGTCACCGCGAAAACGTTCTTCCACATCAAAATCG
>JANJXE010000480.1 GCA_024709185.1 Paludibacter sp. | reverse complement strand
AAATAAATTTGGGATCAATTTGTCGGAACTCGATAAAGTGACTACCATTGTAAAAGGGCTGAATAATATCCGTCTGATCGGTATTCATTTTCATATCGGTTCGCAAATTACCGACTTATCTCCTTTCCAGGATCTATGTGTTAAAGTCAACGAGATTCAGGATCATTTTGAAGCGCATGGTATTCAGCTCGATAATGTGAATGTGGGCGGTGGTTTAGGTATCAACTATGAGCATCCCAATCATTTTCCGATTCCTGAGTTTGAAGCTTATTTCAAGATTTTCCGCGAGCATCTCACACTTCGTCCGGGACAAAAGTTGCATTTCGAACTGGGCCGTGCTGTAGTGGCGCAATGTGGAAGTCTTATTTCCCGCGTTTTGTATATCAAAGAAGGTACGTCGAAAAAATTCGCTATTCTTGACGCAGGTTTCACCGAACTGATTCGTCCGGCTTTGTACCAGGCTTATCATCGTATCGAAAACCTGAGTTCCGAAAAGGCAGAACAAATGTACGATGTGGTTGGCCCTATTTGTGAGTCGTCGGATGTGTTTGTAAAGGATTACAGCATGAACGAAACCAAGCGCGGCGATCTCATTGCCTTGCGTTCGGCCGGAGCCTATGGCGAGATTATGGCGTCGCAATACAATTTGAGAGCGTTGCCAAAAGCTTATACTTCAGATGAATTAAAATAGCTTCGCGAAAGTGTTTAATCACTGACAGCTACATTTTCTCTATAAAACAAATCACCCGGTTCGAATGTTTCCTTAGGATTCCGAACCGGGTGATTTGTTTATTTTACGATCAGTTTACTTTTCCCTTTTACCTCAGTGTTATATAACTCAATAAAATACATTCCTGAAGTTAAATCGGAGATATCGATCATCAAAGAGGTAGAATTCATTTCGATTTTTTTCACCGCAATTCCCTGCAAATTGTAAACAGTCAACTTCATTGATTCTCCGTTCACTAGTTCTGAATGAATTTCAACTCTGTTGCGAGCCGGATTAGGCGTTAAGCTGATTGTATTGCTTATGTTCAGTGGAGAATCAATGCCCACATTGGCACGGTAAGCAGCAATGTTTGATCGGGATATGAATGTCTGACTTCCGGAATTACCTGTTGCATCCGGAATGCCGGCTGCTGTCGATTTAACCGCTTCAATCTGGTAATATATATCCCCTGCAGGTGCCGTGAAATCAGAATATTGAGAATTTGCTCCCGATAAGGAGGAAATTAATGATAGCTGATTGGCAGTAGTTCCTCTGTAAATGTAGTTGGTAGCAACCTCAAATCCCTGATAAGGTTCCCAGATAAGGTTCCACGAATTGTTGATGCCTTTATTAATAGCTAAATGAATGGTTTTATGCCGGCTACTCAGCGCTGTTTCTGTTCCGCAGGGATCCAACAGTGCAATTTTATACGAATTCGACATCACCTTTGGCTGCGAAAGAGTATCAGAATAGGTGCTGATATTTTTTCCTACTGAAGCTATTTTCTGATACTGATTCAGCTGATGTGTTTCTTTATATATGACTACACTATCGTATTCAAATGGTGGGATATTCCATTGAATAAGGTTTCTTTCCTGATTATCAACACTCACTCCGGAGATTGAGGGTGCCGGGATTCCCTGTTTGGTAACAGTTACCTTAGCTGTTGAAGAGCATCCCTCAGGGGTTGTAACTGTTATCGTGTAGGTAGTTGTTACATTTGCATTGACTACAGGATTGGGAATGGTGTCGTTGCTGAGTCCTGTAGCAGGAGTCCATTGGTACCTTAGCTTGCCTGTGCCTGTATAGTCGGTAGTGACAGGGTCGAGTTGAACCTGTTGTCCGCAATAGAAGGTTTTGTTGGTTAGAGAGTTGATTTTCAGTGGTATTGGCTTCACAATTACTTCTGTGGATGTAACCCTTCCTTCGGGTGTAATTGCGCGTACTGTATAGGTGGTACTGGTTGTTGCACTGCATACCGGACTGGCAACTGTATCGCTGCTTAAACC
>JANJXE010000040.1 GCA_024709185.1 Paludibacter sp. | reverse complement strand
GAAGTGGCAACTCCTGCATAAAACAGGAACGAAGCTGAGGAAAAAATGGCACCAACATGCTTTTTTTCCTTGGGATACAGGGCCGGTTGCACAAATCGCCAAATCTCGAAAAGGATGTACGGAATGACCATTACCAGTCCCAGACTAAACGATGCACCGATATGCGCCAAAAACTGCCCGGCTAAGTTGATATTTATGAGTTGCATCGAAAACTCACCCGGACAAATGGCAGGTATCTTTACCAATTCGGCCAGTGAGCAAAGCCACTGGTAAAAGATAAAATCGGAATTCAGGGGAGCAAAAACAATACGGGTGAATACAAATTCCTTAAACGTGAATATTGCACCCACCACAACCACCAACGCCAGGATGATGCGGATTAGCGTCCAGCGCAGTACTTCGAGATGTTCCCAGAACGAAAGGGCTTTTTCTTCTTCTTCCTGCATCGCAGCCGGTTCCGGTTATTTCAGTTTGGTATCGTCAGTTGTACTGTTGATATCTTCGTCAATTTCCTTAATTCCTTTTTTAAACTGACTTACGCCTTTGCCTAAACCGCGCATCAGTTCAGGAATTTTCTTTCCGCCGAAGATTAAAAGTACAACCAATGCGATGAGGATAATTTCGCCTGTTCCAAGTGCAAAAAGTAAAATGTGGTTTAACATGATTCCAGTGTTTTTTGTAGAGCGCACAAAAATACCTTTTTTTAATCAGAAAAGAAAATTATTGAAGATAAATATTTATCTTTCGCCCTGATTGATACTGCATAATAATGCAAACAATCGACAGGTATATTTGTTATAGTGTTGAATGTCAAAAAGAATATGAAGCGGCATCCTGAAGGGTAATAGCAATGTTAATAAATAGCAATTTGTTTCAGAAGGCGCTAAAATCAAACATCGAACGTATGAAATCAATTTTTGTAGTTATTATTACCAGCTTATTGTCGGTTTCGCAACTTGCAGCCCAGGCTCCTTTTGCCGAAATCAGAGGGAAAGTAACCGATTCGGCTACAGGAAATCCGCTGGCTTATTGTAATATTATGGTAGAGCATACCAATATTGCCACCGTAACCAACAACGAGGGCGAGTTTTCTCTTAAACTGCCTTCCGCCGAAGCGACCCTCATTGTCCGTTTTTTGGGGTATATGGAGCAAAAAGTGCCCGTTAGTCGTTTACAGGATCAGCAGGGCTTGATACGTCTTAAGCAGGTGGCCATTCAGCTGCCACAGATTGATGTGATTACCCAGGATGGTTCAGCCCTGGTGCGGGCTATGCTCGACAGGGTGGATCAGAATTATCCTGAGAATGAAATGCTGATGACGGCCTTTTACCGCGAATCGATTCGTAAAGGAAGAAATTATGTGAGTCTGGCCGAAGCGGTGGTTGATGTCCAAAAACAGCCCTACACTTCTTATAAATACGATGCAGCCCGCCTGTACAAAGCCCGCAAACAGTCGGACTACACCCGCCTCGACACGCTGGTGTTTAAGTTGATGGGCGGACCATACAATTCTCTCTATCTCGATGTGATGAAGAATCCGGGCATCTTGCTTACCGATAAGCCTTTCGAAAGCTACCGTTTTCAGTTTAACAAGGTCGAATACATGGATAACCGAATGGTGTATGTGGTCGATTTTAATCATTCACCCTATGCCGAAGAGCCCATGTATTCAGGAAAATTGTACATCGATGCGACCAATATGGCACTTAAATCGGCAGTTTTCAGTCTGAACCTGTCGAACCGGATTGAAGCCATGCGCTTTTTCATCCGCAAAAAGCCGTTCAATGCCGAAGTCACACCTATTCAGGCCGATTACCGCATCGATTACATTGAAAAGGACGGGAAGTGGTACTACGGGTATAGTCGCATCGATGTAGGCATGAAAATCAACTGGAAACGCAAACTGTTTCACACCTTCTACTATTCGACCCTGGAGATGGCGATTACCGACCGTGAACACAGTAACGAAAGCAAGGCTATCCGCTTCCGCGATCGCCTGCGATCCGATGTGATAATCAGCGATGCAGCTGAAGGGTTCAACGATCCCGATTTCTGGGGACCCTACAATGTGATAGAGCCCGATAAGCCCATCGAGGCCGCCATCCGGAAAATTAAGAAAGAAAACGAAAAATAGTAAAGGCTTTAACGTTCAAACGTTTGCAGAAAGTTTTACAGGGTTTCCCCGGCAATTGATTCAAAAATTGCCGGGGAAACTTTTTCTTTGCGGGTTGTAATTTCAACTTAATCCATACTATTGCTATTGCTTGCACAAGCTGTTATACTGTTGTTGAAAGTTGTAACATTAGTTCAAATCTGCTTGTTGCATTCGTAATTCAATAAGAAAACGCCCTAAGTAAGGTCTAGGTTTCGGGCAAAACGTAAAAAATGAATATGAGAAAAGAATTTTACCTTTTGGTTTTAGTAATGTTGAGCGCTTCGGTTAGCATGGCTCAAAAAGTGTATACCACCTACCTCTGGCATATGGATCAGCCGGTTTACTGGGCTGATAAAAGTCAGGACAAACCCGACAGCAAACAGTTTGTGGAAGAATCGCACCGATTGAAAAACTCTGGCGGCAACCGCTATCCCGGAAGTTCGGTAGCACATCCTACCAATAATCTGCAAGAAATTTTCTCGAAAGACGACCGTGTGAATGCCTACCAGCATGCGCCCCGCACTGCTATCAATACCATTCGTCAACATGCCGATGCCGGTGCTCAGTTGAGTATTTCTGCCGGATTGATGGAAAATATTCAGTCGCTTGGCGTAAAGAATCAGTGGGGCTACAGTCCGACCTGGATGAATTCATACAAGGAAGCGATTAGCTGGAAAACCTCTGGAAATCATCCGCGCCTCGACGTGGTGGGCTTTACCTGGGACCATGCGCTGTCGCCTCTCGTAAGCGCACGAACGCTGAAAATGCAGATACAGGCACATCAATATACTACCCTAAAACACTATGGACATCGCTCCAAGGGCTACTGGCCAGCCGAAGCTGCTTTTTCGGAACGTATCATTAAAACCCTGGTTGAATGCGGGATTGAATGGTCGGTGGTGCCCAACAGTCACCTGGCCCGTACACTGTCCGATTATGTTCATCCCTATAATATTAACGGTAATGTGGATGCTCCGAACCGGGCCGATCAGGTACCCACACAGGGAGTGAACTGGTTTGAAGGTACCATCGACGGCCGCGGATCGCGATTAGCGGTTCCGTACAGCTATCAGGCCCACAAAGCTCAGTATATCGATCCTTCCACCGGCACTGCCTATAAAATTGATGTGGTACCCATGTGTAATTATTTCAGTTATGTGGATGGATACAGCGGTGCCAACGGGGGCGAGGTTCAGTCGAAAATTGAGCCCTTCAGCTCTACCGACCGCCCGTCGATTTTGCTGCTGGCCCACGATGGCGACAATGCCTGGGGTGGTGGTTTCTCGTATTACAACGAAGCGGTGCCCGGTTTTACCAACGATGCTGCCGGCAAAGGCTATAGGCCCACCACCATTCAGCAGTTTTTGAACGACCATCCTGTGCCGGCCAATGCTATTGTCCGCGTGGAAGATGGTGCCTGGGTGAATGCCGAAAGCGACTGGGGACATCCGCAGTTCATCAACTGGCTATGGCCGTTGTACAGCAAACCATCCTATCGTTTCAATCCCGATGGTTGGACCGAAGATGCCCGAAACTGGGCGGTAATTACAGCGACCGAAAATTACGTGACCATGGCCGAAGACCTCGAAGGAGGCAACCTGCGTATGCAGTATGTGGCCGAAGGAGGTGCAGCTGCCACCAATGCCGAAAAAGCCTGGCATTTCTATTTCGGCGGATTAAATTCAGGATTTATGTATTACGGAAAGGCAGAAGATATGGAAGTGAAGCCGTCGATGACCGGTAATATCGCCATCGACTATGCCAATCGGGTAATCAGTGCGAATGCGGGAGTTGACAACACAGCTCCATCGGTTTTTATTCCTCAGCGCTTTCCCTACAATCCCGGCGGCATTAGTTTCGGACCGCTTACCGGCTATCAAAAAGTGAATAATTCGTCTGATTTTCATGTGTGGACTTATGCATACGATGTGAGCGGACTGGCGAATGTTACCCTGAAATACCGCATCGACAACGACGGGTGGAATCCGATAGAAAGCATCCACAACGATACCTATGCCGGCGGTTCGGAAGTGGGCGCCTGGCAAAATATTGAGATGACTCGTCGCGCAATGGCTCCCGACCCGACCGACGATGGCGAGCTCAATTTCTTCATCCTTCCGGCAGCGAAAGCCGATTTGTGTTATGCCGAAATTACCGGTCACAAGGATTTGCTCATCGATTATTATGTGGAAGCAACCGATAGTAAAGGAAATGTGTTTCGTACGCCCATTCAGCATGTGTATGTAGGCGAAGGTACCGGCACCGATCCGGTTGATCCCGATGGCGAGCCGATAACTGTGTCGTTTAAGCGGCCGGCCAATTGGTCAGGAACGGGAGTAAAACTCTGGGCCTGGAATGCAGGTGGAAACTTATTCGGAGCATGGCCCGGCATAGCGATGACCGACAAGGGCGATGGTTGGTACAGTTACACTTTTGAGCAGCCGGTACGTACGGTGAACGTAATTTTCAGCAACAACGGCACGCCACAGTCGGTCGACATCAATGGCGTAACAAAAACCACCTGTTATGAATACGATGCCCCTTCGGGTACGAAATTTACAGTAAAAACCGCCGAGTGCCCCGTTCGAACCAGCGTACCAACGCTCACCAATGCATCAATGCAGGTTTATCCTCAGCCGGCCGGCGAGCGCTTTGTAGTTGAGTTGCCCAATGTTCCGGTGGACGGTGGTTATGAGATGGTGTTGCGCGATATCAATGGTAGAGTGGTTCGTCGGATTCCTGTTAATAGCAATACTACGATAGTTGAGCGCGAACAAATGGCTTCCGGCATATATTTTATACAGATAAGTGCACAGTACGAAGTGCCGGTGTTTACTTCGAAACTAATCCTAAAATAATGGATAGACCCTGATTCGGGATACACAGGAACAGGTAGTCCTACGCCCTTACTAAGATCGCGAAAAAGAAAGCTTTTATGCATACTTTTTCGCGATTTTGCTTTGTTTTAATAAACAATTCAGAAAATACTTCCAAATAACGGAATTTAATCGTATTTTTATACGCAAATTCATTAAACATGTTTTATAACAGCTTTTTTGTCTAGTACTAAAATTCATTTTTAACGAGGATGTATAAAACAATCCCACATGGATCATAATATTGTCAGGTCATACATCAAGGAATTACGTAAAGGCTCTCATCAGGCCTTTAATGCTATTTACGTAATGTATGCATCTAAGTTATACGGTTTTGTTTTTATGCATACCAAATCGCGCGAGTTATCCAACGATATTGTACAGGATACTTTTTTACAATTATGGAGCATGCGGGAACAACTATCGATGGAAGGGTCGCTTCAATCACTGTTGCTTAAAATTTCCTATTACAAAATTGTCAACGTATTTCGTTCACAAATAAACAAGATTGAATTTGAAGATTATATTGATTTTGCTGACAGTTTACAATCGGAAGATACTTCTGTAGAAAAGAATTTATACTACGACGAGTTTTTAAAAGCTCTTAAATTGAGCAAAACACTCTTGCCTCACCGTCAATTGGAAATTTTTGAGATGAGTCGTGAGAATGGTTTGTCGATAGAGGAGATAGCCAAAACATTGAAAATTAACGAACAAACGGTTAAGAATCAGCTGACCAGTGCAACTAAAACGCTTAAAAAGGAATTGGCCAAATATCATATAATGGTTTTGGTTATTTTCAATATTGTATATGGACCCTTTTAAGTGGGAAATGATAGAAATTTAATAATGAGGCAACAACATAGATACAACGAGGATGGACAATTACATTAAACTACTCTATAAAAAATTTCTTTACGGAAGGATTTCCAAAGGAGAGTTTCTCGAGATGCGTCATGAGATTAATTCACTTAACGAAGATGATCTACTGGATGTGTTTACGGAAGAGTGGGAACAGGATATGAAAACAGATTTTTTTTCCGACGAGGATAATAAAACTATACAAACTAACCTGAACTTTTACATTCAGCATAATTCCAACCCCACCTACCGAAAATTGATATTTAGAATTGCAGCCGTGTTGGTGCCCCTGTTATTTATCGTTTCAACCCTGCTGATTATTTACCAACCGGAAGCCAAAGTTGAGAAAGATTTTGTCGTATCGGTTAAACCCGGAAACCGGGCCCAGGTGACCTTGCCGGACCAAACCATAGTCTGGATGAATTCAAACAGTAAATTAATCTATTCACGAGGAGATAAGGATACCCGAAATGTTCAGCTAACCGGCGAAGCCTTTTTCAAAGTTTTCAAAGATAGTTCACGTCCATTTTTTGTAAACGTCAGGAACCTGAAAATCGAAGTACTCGGTACCTCCTTCAATGTAAATGCCCGGATAAAATCGGATATTGTGGAAACCTCGCTGGTAGAAGGAAGTATAAAAGTATCAGGTGAAGAGTTGTCGCAGGATTATTTTTTAAAACCCAATGAAAAAGCAGTTTACTCCACATCCCAAAAGATGATGACCATTGAAAAGACTGATAATAGAGTTGAAACCGCGTGGAAAGACAACAAACTACAGTTCAGATCCAAAAGTTTCAACGAAGTTATAAAGCTGATTGAAGAATGGTATGGAGTGAGAATCGTTTCGAAATGTACCAATGTCGCAGATGACAGAATGAGTGGAGCATTTAGGGATGAAAGCCTGCAAACAGTACTCGAAACGGTTCAGCTTCAATATAAAGTTCAGTTTGATATCCAGAGCGATAGCCTGATTATACTGTATAATTAAAGTAAGTTTCCTGATTTAACACTTAAGTATCCCCAAAAACACAACAAATTTAAACGATGAAATTCACAGTTAAACGAACCCTGGCAAAGGTTGTATTTCTGACTCTTGTTTTTTTAACTACAATTACCCCATTGCTCCATGCTCAGAATTCAAACCATAAAATAACCATGAAGGTGCAAAACATCTCCATACTTGATTTCTTCCAGCAAATCGAGATGAGCACCAGCTTCACCATTGTTTACAAAGATATTTTTATCGATCAGAAAAAGGACATCACCGTGGATGTTGAGAATAAGCCCCTTATTGATGTGTTGAAAAAGGTGTTATCCCCCCGGGGATTACAGGCCGTGTTTAAAAACAACACCATCGTTATCACAAAAAAAAACGATGAACCAAAACCGACGACCAGCACACGCATCGTATCCGGAGTAGTATTGGATGAAAAAGGGCAGCCGGTCATAGGGGCCAGCGTAGTTGTACCCGGAACAACGATTGGTGTTGCTACGGATATGAATGGACGTTTTACACTGGAAGCTCCTGCCAATGCACGTTTACGTTTTAGTTACATTGGTTACGATGCAAGAGTGGAAGCTGCCGATGCAGTTGCGGATTTAAAAGTTGTTTTGGAGCCAACCCCTCAGTTATTGTCCGAACTGGTTATTACCGCTCAAGCTATAGGACAAAAAAATGCAATTCGTCAACAGATTAATTCAAATACAATTAAGAATGTAGTAGCTTCCGATCGTCTACAGGAAAATCCTGATGCTAATTCGGTAGAAGCAATTGGACGCTTACCGGGTATATCAGTACAGCGGAGTGGAGGCGAAGGTGTTGGATTAGTTATTCGTGGACTCGAGCCACGTTATTCTTCTGTTACCCTAAATGGTGTTCAGTTACCTTCCACTTCAGGAACAGACAGGGGCACTAATCTGAGTGGTATTTCTCAATATGCCTTACAGGGAGTGGAAGTTTTTAAGTCGTTGACAGCCGATATGGATGCCAATTCAGTGGCTGGTACAGTTAATCTCAAACTCAGAAAAGCTGATAGAGGTTTTCACATGAACGTAATGGCCCAGAGGGGATACAATGATTTGAACAAATATTTCGGAAATTACAAGTATCTCGGGGAGTTTAGCAACCGATTTCTCGACAATCGGCTCGGAGTACTGTTTACGGCCAATGCTGAAAAGGTAAACCGCAGCATTCAGACAATGAGTGCCGGATATGGTATCGATTCCAATGATCCCGAAGGCGATATTTTGCTGAATACGATCAACCTGAATGATATTAAAAATATTATTTACCGACGTTCTGCCATGCTTTCGCTCGACTACTCCCCCTGGGAGAACACAACACTCATTCTGTATGGAATGTACAATAGTGCTCTAAACAACAACCAGCACCAGGCTAAAAACTATAGTATGGCTGGTGCCGGAAGTGTCGGCTACACTTTTTCGTTCAATCCGGCTGTCCAAACCGATGTTTTTCAAACGGCACTAAGTGGTGAAACGATTTTTGACTTTTTATCGCTGAAAGCTGACTATGGATTTTCGTATTCAACCGGAAATAACGTTAACCTGGGATCACGAAGTTGGAATTTTAATTTCAATAATGCTTCTTCAGCTGAATTTACAGATATCGAACATCGCAAGCTGCATCCGGCTGATGTAGTTCCTTTGTTTACAGATAATCCGGATCGACTTGCAGATTGTTATTTGTTCAGTCTTAACACCTTGGAAAGCAGGATTTTTGACCGGAATATTAATGCCTATGCCAACTTCACTGTTCCCTTTAAAATCGGGACACAGATAGCAGGAAATTTTAAATTCGGAGGAGCGTACAGAACCAAGAACCGGAAGAGAGACGACTTGGTAGGTAGTCAGATAGCCGAGGCAACCTACAATGTGGCCTTACCTAAAATTCTTACCGACTCACTCAGTTGGATAGTTAGAAGCGCCAATGGTAATGTGACGGCAAATGGCCTTACCGATGGAAAAGTGAATAATTTCTTAAACGGTCAATTCAATTTCGGCAACATCTTTAACATCGAACGATTGAATCAACTTTCCGACACATGGGAAAAAAGTTCGGATTTTTATTATAAACAGGGGAAAGATGTGTATCTGCCAATATTCGGGGATATAAGTAAATTGGGCTATACTCAGAATGTGGCCGGAAGTATGTTTAATGATCAGCAAATCAATGAAAAATACATGGCAGCCTATGTCATGTCAGAAATTAATATAGGCAAACACCTGATGTTTCTACCCGGTGTGAGGTTTGAAGATACCCGTGCTACAATGAAAGGATTTTATGCGATTCCCCTGCAGTATGCTCCTCCTATCGACGACCCACTTCCCGGGAGCGATACTTCTGCCGTGCGATCCGATCGTTTTTTATTACCCATGATTCATCTCAGAGTAAAGCCTTCAAAAAACTTTTACATGCATTTTGCCTATACACAGACCTTAAGCCGGCCCGACTTTAATGCAATTGCTCCCAATTATTTTGTAAATACCGGGATGGCTCCCTTTGTGTATAACTCGAATAATCCAACCATTAAACCCGAACGTTGGACCAATCTGGATGCTCAGTTTGTTGTTCACAGTGGAAAAGCAGGTCTTTTATCAGCCAATATTTTCTATAAAACGGTGAACGATAAGATATGGAACCGATCGTATCAACGCATTAAGGACGATCCCATCATCCCTCCGTTTCCGAATACAGCAGTTGTAAACG
>JANJXE010000036.1 GCA_024709185.1 Paludibacter sp. | reverse complement strand
AAATGCAATGATTTGCGTGGAGGTTGGCAGGTAACTGCCACGCAGGCAGGCGAATGGTTGCAATGGCGCGATATCCCCTTGCCGGCTAATACGAAATTTCAGTTGCGGTATAAATCTACAGCTGCTTCGTCGGTGCGACTCGAAGTGGAAGGTTTTACCTTAGCTACTACAGAGTTACCATCAACAAATGGTTTGTGGGTGACAAAGGATTTGGCGATATTCAGTGCAGCAGCTAACACAACCGGAACTGTGAGGCTCATCATTGTCTCTGGTTCTCCGGAAATTAATTACCTTACCAGGGCTGCTGTTACAGCTGTACCCGTTGAATCAGTAAGTGTTTCACCCGCAGCATATACCCTCGAAAAAGGTGAATACCACGAATTTACGGCAACAGTTCTTCCTGCCGGAGCTTCGAATAAAGTAGTTAGCTGGGTGACCGACAATCCCAAAGCTGCCGTTGTAAATGGTGAAGGAAAAGTAACCGCTGTGAATCCGGGCACAGCCAATATTTGGGCTATCACTCACGATGGTGAAAAAACAGCTTCGGCAACTATTACGGTGACCGGTCCCTTGTTCCTCGACGAATGTGATTCGTTAACAGGATGGAGTTCTTCGCAATCATTGACGCTTAGTACCAATGACCATAAACAGGGTTCAGCCAGCATCGAATTTACCGGAAGTACCACCGACGAATTTAAAAAAGTATTTTCTCCTGCATTTCATTCGGGAACAACGGTCGACAATGGTGCATTACGATTCTGGTATTATGTGTCGGATGTAACAAAGTGTGGTCCGGTAAGGGTTGAACTGGGCAGTGCGGGTGTAGCCGATAAAAATGAATACAGCTGGCGGCTCGACGGACTCAGCAATGGTTGGAATCTGGTGAATCTGACGATGAAAAGTGCAACCAAAGTGGGAGTTTGCGATTTGAATGCCATCAACTGGTTCCGTATTTACGACTCCAAATCGGGCAGTATCACCACCCGCATTGATGGTATAGAAGTGTACAATACGGATTTTACTGCTGTGGATGAATTAAAGTCCGGCGATGCTGCGGTTACTGTATTTCCTAATCCGGTTAAGGATTATGTAACTATCCGTTTCAGTACTATCCTCTCCAATCATGTGGATGTATCTATCTTCGACTTAAGTGGAAAGTTAATTCGAAACGAAATTTTCCAACATACTGATGACTCCGGTTTTCAGGTTGATGTGCAAGAACTCAGTGCAGGATTGTATATTTTGAAGATAGCGGCAGAGAATCAAACGATTACAAAGAAATTAGCCGTCGAAAGGTAGAGCGAAGTGACAGAGTATGGTTATTCAATATAAATTTGCTACAAGAAAAATTATCAGGTAAGTGATTTGTGAAAATGATAGTGTAACATTCAGAATATAAACGACATAAAAATAAATATGGAATTAAAATCAACATCATCACGCCGCGATTTTCTCCGCCAGTTGTCGGTGCTTACAGCATCCACTGCTATAGCCGGATTGTCGATAGAGAGTTTATCGGCTAAAAATCCAAAACCCCGTAAAATAGACGCAAACGAGAAAGTGAATATCGCCTGTATTGGGATTGGTAACCGCGGAGCGGAAGTCATTAACTCTTTGTATAAAACGGGGCTTTGCAATGTTGTAGCGCTGTGCGATACCGATATGGGAGCATCTCATACCCTGGGAATTATAAATCAATTTCCCGATGTGCCCCGCTTTACCGATTTCCGTCAGCTGTTCGATAAAATGGCAAAAGATATTGATGCGGTAAGTATCGCTACACCCGACTTCAGCCATTTTCCGGCTACCATGCTGGCCATGTCGCTGGGTAAACATGTATTTGTGGAAAAACCCATGGCACATACCTTCAACGAAGTGGAGCTGATGATGCGGGGTGCTAAGAAATACGGTGTTGTTACCCAGATGTGTAACCAGGGCCATTCCGACCCCAACTATTTCCAGTTCAAAGCATGGAAGGAAGCGGGAATTATTAAAGATGTTACTGCCATTACCGCTCACATGAACAACTCACGCCGCTGGCATAAGTTCGACTCGAACATGAAAAGCATGCCGGGTGCCGAACCTGTTCCTGCAACGCTCGACTGGGATACCTGGCTGGGCACGGAGCAGTTCCGCGATTATAACAAGGATTATGTGAACGGTCAGTGGCGCTGCTGGTACGACTACGGTATGGGAGCCCTTGGCGATTGGGGAGCACACATCCTCGATACTGCCCACGAATTCCTGGAACTGGGTTATCCCACCGAGATTAATATGCTGTATGCCAAGGGCCACAACAAGTTCTTCTTCCCATATTCATCAACCATTCAGTTTAAATTCCCGGCACGAAAAGATATGCCTCCCTGCGAGGTGACCTGGTACGATGGACTGGATAATCTGCCACCGGTCCCTGCTGGTTATGGTAATGTGGATCTCGATCCCAATATCCCACCTCCAAGTAATGGACAACTAGTGCCTTCGAAGCTCAATCCCGGAAAAATTATTTACAGTAATGAGTTGACTTTTAAAGGAGGAAGTCATGGCAGTACGTTGTCGATCATCCCGGAAGAAAAAGCGCTGGAGATGCAACCGAAACTGCCGGTGGTACCGAAGAGTCCTTCGAATCACTTTGCCAATTTCCTGCTGGCCTGTAAAGGACAGGAAAAAACCCGCTCGCCCTTCGAAATTGCTGGTCCGCTGAGTCAGGTGTTCTGCCTCGGAGTAATAGCCCAACAGTTGAATGCAAAATTGATCTTTGACCCTGTTAAAAAGCAATTTACGAACAATAACCTGGCCAATGAGCTATTGGTGGGAGCGAAACCCCGCAAAGCCTGGAAACAGTTTTATCGCTTGTAGAAGAGAAGCTTAAAAAGGCTTTTGGAAAGGTGACGAAAGCTGTTAATGTCTAAAGTTACCTCAATTAAGAAAAAAAGCAACGATAAAAAAAATAAGGTATATACATCAGGTGGAAGTTAATGCGCAAATTCCATCTAACCATTAAAAATTATAAACCAATGAAACAAGTAATTGTAACACTACTATTAACCCTTTCTCTGACTTGTTTTTCTCAAAAATGGGAAAACCTTTTTAACGGAAAGGATTTTACAGGATGGATAGTGCGAAATGGATCCGCTGAATATACGATTCAGGACGGTGCAATTGTAGGCCACTCCAAATTAAAAACTCCCAACACTTTTTTGTGTACCGAAAAGCTCTATGGCGATTTTATACTCGAAATGGAGTTTAAAGTGGATGAAGGATTAAATTCCGGCATTCAGTTCCGCAGCAACAGTTTGCAGGAATACAACAAAGGCCGCGTGCACGGTTATCAGTACGAAATCGACCCTTCACCACGTGCCTGGAGCGGTGGTATTTACGATGAAGGTCGCCGAGGATGGATATATCCGATGGATAGAAATCCGGAATCGAAAACCGCATTCAAGGCCGGTGAATGGAATAAAGTGCGTATCGAAGCTCTCGGTATCCGCATGCGCACCTGGCTAAATGGAGTACCCGTGGCAGATATTATCGACGATTTGAATTCAACTGGTTTTATCGGATTGCAGGTGCATCAAATTGCGAATCCCGAACAGGTAGGGAAAACCGTACAGTGGAAAAATATCCGTATTTGCACCGAAAATCCATCGAAACATGCGACCAAACTGAAGAAGGAAATTTACCAGGCCAACTGCATCGATAACAGTATTTCGGAAAGAGAAGCCCGTGAAGGATGGAAATTGCTTTGGGACGGAAAAACAACAGATGGCTGGCGGGGTGCTAAACTCACCGCTTTCCCCGAAGGAGGCTGGAAAATCGAAAACGGCATGCTGAAAGTCCTGAAATCGGATGGCGGAGAATCGACCAATGGCGGCGATATAGTCACCACGAAGAAGTACAAAAACTTTGAACTGAGTGTGGATTTCAGAATTACTGAAGGAGCCAATAGTGGGATTAAATACTTTGTGGATACCGAACTCAACAAAGGCACCGGTTCGTCGATTGGGTGCGAATTTCAGATTCTCGACGACCAGAACCATCCCGATGCCAAACTCGGAGTAAAAGGCAATCGCACAGCCGGTTCGCTCTACGATCTGATTCCGGCTCCGGCAGGAAAAATGTTCCGCAAAACAGAATTTAATAATGCGCGCATCGTGGTGAATGGCAACAAAGTGCAGCATTTCCTGAATCATCGCTTAGTAGTGGAATATGAACGGAATACCCAACTATGGCAGGCCCTGGTGAATTACAGCAAGTACCAGGTTTGGCCGGGATTTGGCAATGCCGTCGAAGGAAATATCCTCTTGCAGGACCACGGAGATGAAGTGTGGTTTAAAAGTATAAAAATTAAAGAGTTATAAGTTGAGAAAGTCTTCCCGGAAATACACAGGGAAGACTTTTTTTTTACAAACGATCAATAGCATAATCGGATTTGTATACTTAAAGCATACTATTGTATCTTAATTGTAGAACTATTGAATAAAACAGATACTATTTTTATTCGAATACAAAAGCAAATATACTTAGCGCGATGCTTTTTCTACCATTTGCTTTTTCCCTTCGTCCGAAATTGTTTTTTCAAAATCAGCGTAATATTGCTTTAGTTGATTAACCACAGGTTGAAGTTCAGGCTTATTAATGGCATTGTTTACCTCCAATGGATCGGATTTCCGTTCAAAAAGCATATCTCCAAAGCTCCGGTAATCGCGTTTTGCGGCTGCTACAGTAGGGTCGAGCATGATTCCCAGTTTATAGTCTTTGGTGATGACCGTGGCCTGACTCCAGTTTTCGGAAACTATGTATTTCCGTTTTACTGGCACTTTCCTGGTTAGTGTTTTAGCCAACGAAATACCCTGTAAGGGATATTCGGTTTTGGGTTTTGGTATATCCGCCAGTTCCAGCAAAGTTGGATACAAATCTATCAAACCTACCAAATCGCTGTTTTTATATCCCGCCTGTAGCTTTCCTTTCCAGTAAAACAGCATGGGAACCTGCAGAGTTTCCTCGTATACATTGTGACCTAATGCTGCCTTTTCAATCATTCCATGTGCGCCTACAAAATCGCCGTGATCGGAAGTATAAACGACGATGGTATTTTCTGCCATGCCGTTTTTCTCCAGTTCGGCAAAGATT
>JANJXE010000010.1 GCA_024709185.1 Paludibacter sp. | reverse complement strand
TAATTTTTCAATTGCCGAACGCAGGTCTTCAAAATCTTCTGTTTCGATGGGATATACTCCGGCAAACACCATCGGCTTTACTTCTTCAAAACCATCGATAGCCTCGCTGCACGGACGTTTCACATGGGTAATAGTATCGCCCACCTTCACTTCCTTCGAGGTCTTAATTCCTGAAATGATATAGCCCACATTGCCTGCACTTAACTCCTGCTGTGGAATCATATCGAGCCGTAGGATGCCAATCTCATCGGCATTGTATTCTTTTTCGGTAGCAACAAATTTCACCAGTTCGCCCTTACGAATGGTACCGTTTACGATTTTAAAATAGGCAATTATACCGCGGAAGGAATTAAACACCGAGTCGAAAATAAGGCATTGAAGTGGTGCTTCGGGATCGCCTTTCGGAGCTGGGACCCGCTCCACAATTGCACGCAAAATTTCTTCCACGCCCATACCGGTTTTTCCGCTTGCACGAATAATCTCGTGGGGTTTACATCCCAACAATTCGACAATCTGGTCCTCTACTTCCTCGGGCATTGCCGAGTCCATATCCATCTTGTTCATCACCGGGATAATCTCCAGATCGTGCTCGATGGCCATATAGAGGTTCGAAATGGTCTGAGCCTGAATGCCCTGTGTGGCATCCACAATGAGCAATGCTCCTTCGCAGGCGGCAATCGAACGCGACACCTCGTACGAGAAGTCGACATGCCCCGGAGTATCAATGAGATTAAAGGTGTACACTTCACCATCCTGCACGTACGACATTTGAATCGCGTGACTTTTAATGGTAATTCCCCGTTCGCGCTCCAGGTCCATATTATCGAGAACCTGGGCCTGCAGGTCTTTTTCCGAAACGGTTTTAGTGTATTCCAGTAATCGATCGGCCAGGGTACTCTTTCCGTGGTCGATATGAGCAATGATACAAAAATTGCGAATTTTATTCATTCGTGGTACAAAAAATTGTATATACAGTTTTGAGAGCGCAAAGATAAAACTTTTTAATGATTAATGGTTAATAATTAATGATTAATGGGTGGTATTGTACATGCGATATACTCTTAAATGAGTTTAGTGACGATACAAGTCTCTTTAAAAGCATATCACCTCTCAACTGCACCCATTAATCATTAATAATTAAACATTAAACATTATCTTAAATATTAGTTGTATTTTTGGACTTTTTCAAAATCTATTGTATTTTGCACTTTTATTTTTATACTAAGTTCGTTCAAATGATGCAGAAAGTTGCTTTGACACTTGTTTTTTCTCTTCTTCCTATTGGGTTGATGGCACAGCTGGCGCTGAGTGTTGAAATTTCGAACCTGCGTAATTGCAGAGGTACTGTTCATGGCGAACTTCGCAACGATAAGGACCAACCGGTTGCTGCGGCAAGCCGTACCATTGTGGATAATAAATGCTTCATGGTTTTCGATAAGCTTCAGCCCGGGAAATATGCCTTTCAGTTTATTCACGACGAAAACAACAATAAGAAACTGGATACTAATTGGTTGGGAATTCCCAACGAGGGTTTTGGCTATTCCAATAATCCGAGTCTCCTGAAAGGCCCCCCAACACTCAAACGCATGCTCTTTGAACTAACCGAATCAACTGTCATCAATTGTAAAACCATCTATTTATTCTCCAAATGAATACTTCTGAAAACGCTTTAAACACTCCTGCCGATCGCCTGCCCCTGAACGTGGATACTATCCAGGAGCTGTGGTCGCAAACCTACAACCGCGAAGGGAAACCCGACTGGTCGCATATTTTTAAATATTACCACCCCGATATTGTGTTTCAGGATACCATCCAGCGCATCGAGGGAATCGACAATTTCGTGGAAATGTGTAACCGGCTGACACAGCGCACTACTCAGCTTCAAATGGAAATTCTGGCGATCTCGCAAAACGAAAATGTGATTTTGTTCGACTGGGTGATGACCATGATGTTTAAGAAATATCCGAATACGCCCATGTATGGCGCTACCAAGCTGGTGCTCAGCGACGACGGCTTGATAAAAGAGCAGCGCGACTACTACGATTTGTGGGGCGATATTTTTAATAATATTCCGAAATTTGGTAAGATGTACCGGCGGTTTTTAGTGCGGAAGTTTGGGTGATGTATCGTTTGATTTACTTTTGATGCCATGGTTCGAACCGAACAGCTGATTCTGTTGTTTCAGCTTTAATTTTTTATTACATTTTATTCAGAATTTTTGAGATGAAATTAAAAACTCTTCAATATATTCGTCAATACCGTTGGTCCAATGTGTTTGCTATGATCCGCAACAACCAACGGAAACCGGAATTGTGCACCGACTCCTGTACCGGCAAACTGGTGGTTATCACGGGTGCTACTTCTGGTATTGGGTACGATACGGCCCGCTATTATGCTTCTAACGGTGCCAGTTTAGTTTGTATCAACCGCAATCCTGAAAAATCGGAACGGTTGAAAAAGGAAATTGAAACTGAATTCGGGGTGCGCTGCGACTACCTTATCGCCGACTTAAGCCGGATGGACGATACATTCAGGGTGGCAGGGGAATTGGTTCAACTGGAAACTTCCATCGACATTCTGATTCACAATGCCGGTGTGTACATGACCCGGCGCGAACTCACCCCCGATGGTTTTGAAAAGGTGTTTGCGGTGCACTATCTTTCGTCGTTTATCATCAATTTCCTGCTGATGGATAAGTTGAAAGCGCAGAAAGAGGCACGAATTATTATGGTGGGTTCGGAAGGACATCGCTTTGCAGCCTGGGGATTGCGCCTTGACGATTTAAACTGGGCGAAACGGTCTTACTCGGGACTGGGAAGCTATGGTTCGGCTAAACTGGCGCAGCTGCTGTCGATGCTGGTGTTCGAGGAACAGTTCCGGAATACAGGGGTGACGATAAATACCATGCATCCGGGCGCTGTAAAATCGGAAACAGGACAGGAAAACGGGCCGCTGTACCGCTGGTTCAAACGTACTTTCTTCGATAAGACGCTAAAGCCGGCATCTATTTCGGCCGGGGCGCTGTATTACCTGGGCGTATCGAAGGAAATTGCCGGTGTGAGTGGGAAGTTTTTCAATCTAACGACTCTTGAAGAGCCGGCTCCTCCGGCACTGGATCGGGAAGTGGCCTCTGCCTTGTGGAATGAAACATTGAAAATAACAGGATTGCCCGGGGGCGAAAATGCTTACGACCATATTGTAGTGGGTGCCGGAGCAGCTGGCCTGACTGCTGCAGCTTTTCTGGCCAGAGAAGGTCACAAAGTGTTGCTAATCGAGAAAAACCGAGAGCTGGGTGGGTTGGTCAATACTTTTGTGCGCAATGGTTTTCATTTCGATGCCGGCGTGCGGGCACTCGAGGATGCGGGTATTATTCTTCCCATGTTACAGGATTTGAACATCGAACTCGAATCGGTGCGTAGTCCGGTATCGCTGGGGGTGGAAAATGAAATCCTGAGCCTCTCAACGGTAGAAAGTTTAGATGCCTACAGTGACATGCTGAAGAAATTCTATCCCGAAAATTCCAGCGAAATTGATGAAGTGATAAAGACCATCCGCAAAATCATGGATCACATGGATGTGCTTTATGGGATTGAAAACCCAGTGTTTAAAGACCTGAAACGCGACACCGCGTATATCTTCAAAAAACTCCTTCCGTGGATGCCGCGCTTTATAATGACGGTTGGTAAAATAAACAAGATGCAGCTGCCTGTGGAGGAATACCTTACTTCGGTGGTTAGTAATCCTTCGCTCCGCGATATTATCTCGCAGCATTTTTTCCGGAATACACCCACCTTCTTTGCACTGAGTTATTTCTCGCTCTACCTCGATTATTTTTATCCCAAAGGAGGCGTTGGGCGTTTGTCGGAAGCCCTGGGCGCAAGAATCAGGGAGCTGGGGGGGACCATTAAAAACCGCACCACGGTGACGAGGGTCATTCCCGGCGCTAAGCGTATTGTGGATGATAAGGGCGTGGAATACAGCTACAAGAACCTGGTGTGGGCAGGCGATTTAAAAACCCTGTACCGCATTTCGGAAACCGAAAATCTCGAGCCCGGACTACGTACAGGCATGGAGGCTGTGAGGTCGAAAGTGCTACGTAACAAAGGTGGCGAGTCGGTGTTTACCCTTTACCTGCAGGTGGATGAGCCGGTGGAAAGTTTTGGCAAAATTGCGAACGGGCACTTCTTCTACACCCCGTCGCGACAGGGCTTGGGCGAAACACACCGCAAAGAGTTTGATGAGCTGATGAGTCGTTTCGGGGATAAACAGGAAGTTCTCGAATGGGCAAAACGATTCATCGGCCTCAACACCTTCGAAATTTCCATTCCGGCCTTACGCGACAAAGCCCTGGCGCCTGAAGGCAAAACCGGAATGATTATCAGCTTCCTGGCCGAACATTCCTTATTTAAAAAAGTACAGGAAGCAGGATGGCTGGGCGAATTAATTCCCTTCATGGAGGAAGAAATCATTCGGGTAATCTCCCAATCGGTGTTCCCGATGCTGGAAGGAAAGATTCTCCACCGGTTCTCGTTCTCGCCGTTAAGCATCGAAAACCGCACCGGAAGTTCCGAAGGCGCTATTGTGGGATGGGAGTTTACGACCGATATGCCGGTAATCAACAACATAAAAATTGCTGACCGTTCGGTATTCACTCCTTTCCCGTCGGTATATCAGGCGGGTCAATGGGCGTATAGTCCGGCCGGCGTGCCCATGTCGATACTCACGGGCAAACTGGCGGCCAATGCCATTTTGAAACAAAAATGAGGAAACGATCAGGGAATGTAAATCCCGAAACCATGAGACATATTTAGGTGAGAATACCACGATTTAACTAAACACCCTTGCAAATGAAATACGATGTAGTAGTAGTGGGAGGTGGCATTGCCGGTTTAACAGCCGCAGCCTACCTGGCCAAAGCCGGCAAAAAGGTCGCTTTGTTCGAGATGCAGTCGAAAACCGGCGGACTGGTGCAGACCTTCCAGCGCGACGGGGTGTATTTCGATTCCGGATTACGCTCCATCGAAAATTCGGGAATCGTATTTCCGATGTTGAAGCAGCTTGGTATCGACATAGAATTTCAACAAGTGACGGTTTCGGTGGGCATTGGTGATGAAGTAATTCGCATTAACGATAAAAAAAGTATCGCCACCTATGCCTCTTTTCTGAAAAACCATTTCCCGGAAAATGCGGCCGATATTGACGTAATCATCCGTGAAATTAAGAAGATTATGGGCTATATGGATGTGCTGTATGGAATCGATAATCCGGCCCTGATGGATATTCCGAATAATAAAAAATACCTGTTTGGAAAGCTGTTGCCCTGGCTGTTTCGGTTTCTGTTTACCATGCGCAACATCAACCGATTGTACGAGCCCGTTGAACAGTACCTGCACCGGCTTACAAGTAATCCGGCGCTGGTGGACATTATTGCTCAGCACTTTTTTAAGCATACGCCTACCTCCTTTGCATTGAGTTATTTCAGTCTTTACCTGGACTACCACTACCCTAAAGGCGGAACTGGAACGGTAATCAGCCGTATTACCGATTTTATACTTGAAAAAGGAGGTGAAATTTATACCGGTGTGAAAGTGGTATCGCTGAATCCGGAAACCCTGCGTATCACCGACAGCCGGGGTATCGAAACGGAGTACAAAGAGTTGATATGGGCCTGCGATTTAAAGCAACTGTACAATATTATTCCGCTTAAAGAAGTAAAAGACATCAATTTAGCCAATACAATTCAGGGAAAGATTGATGAAATGAAACCACTGACTGGTGGTGATTCGGTGTTTACAGTGTACCTGATTGTGGACGAATCTCCTTCCTGGTTCGAACAGCGCTGCACCGGTCATTTCTTTTTCACACCGGATAAGCGCGGGCTGTCGTCGGTATCAACAAAGTTTATCGAAACATTTTTAAGTTCTACGGCCGACTCCGACTTACAAGAGCTGAAAGCCAGCGTCAAACACTACCTGCGCGATTACTTCCGGTTAAACACCTTCGAAATTGCCATTCCCGCCCTGCGTGATCCTGATTTGGCTCCCGAAGGAAAAGTGGGACTTGAGGTGAGCCTTTTCCTGGATTATCATCTTGAAAAACAAATCGAGAACTATGGTTGGACGGCTGAAATGAAGGAGTTTATAGAGGTGCTGACGATTGAGATCATGAACGAAACCATTTTTCCGGGAATCAAGGACAAGATTATAAAACGGTTTTCATCGTCGCCGCTTTCGATGGAAAAACTCACCGGTAACACCCATGGGGCACTCACAGGCTGGGCATTTACCAATCCTGTTGTGCCGGCAGTCACCCAAATGCTACATGTCAACGATGCCGTGGTAACCCCGCTGCCCTCGGTTTGGCAGGCCGGACAGTGGACCTACAGTCCATCCGGCTTTCCCATGTCGATAGTTACCGGAAAGCTCGCCTCCGACCGCGCACTCAACAAGCTAAATAAGTAAACCATGCGACCTTCAATTATACAGTTTTCGTTGGAAGTAATGGGCATGAAAAAAGCGATGGAGAAAAACATCGTAAACAACAGCTTTAGCAAGGAAGCCGCCACGCTTCCCGCATCAATGTACAGAAAGCTGGATATACAGACCCATGAAATAGGATTTACAGGTGCCGTAGTAGAAATTACAAGAAACGTGTGGACGCTATCGCCAAAATCTGCACTTTCTTCCCCTGTTGTTCTCTTTCTTCACGGAGGAGCCTACTATGCCAACATCACCCGCATGCACTGGCGGTTGATTGAGCAGCTCGCACTGTCCACCGGAGCCCGTTTTATCGTCCCCGATTACCCCCTGGCTCCCGAAAAGAGCTGTATCGACGCATACCAATTTATGGATCAGGTGTATGCTCAGCTTCTCGCCGATTACCCAACTGCCGACATTGTGCTGATGGGCGACTCGGCAGGTAGCGGACTAGCTTTGGGATATGCGCAAAAGCTGTATATGGAAAGCATCCGACAACCCTCCCGCATCATCCTTTTATCGCCCTGGCTGGATGTATCCATGACCAACCCCGATCTGACACATTACGAACATCGTGACAAAATATTGAGCATCGATGGGTTGAAAATTGCCGGAAAGGCCTGGGCCGGAGAGGCAGACGTTACCGATTACCGCGTCAGTCCTCTTTACGGCTCCTTCCGGCTTCCCGGAAAGATATCCATCTTCACCGGCACCAACGACTTATTAGTGGCCGATGCCCGTAAACTGAAGCACATCCTGGAAGAACAACAAATCGCATTCGATTATTTTGAATACCCTGAAATGTTTCACGACTGGGTGCTGATAGGCCAGCTACAGGAAACCAAAGAAACTATTGCAACGATAAAAAAATTGATTTAGTTGGTGAACTGAACATACGAATAAACCGGATGTCCAGTTCAAAGTTTAAAAAGTAAATCTTCTCCTCAACCGCACCCATTAATCATTTATCATTAACTCACTTCCCTTTCTTTCCCACAAAAAGAATCACGCCTGTGCTTTTTTCCCGGATCAGGAAAATGAACGGTTTGTTGGCAACAAAGAAAGGTGTAACCGGCAACGAGGTGGTTTCAAATTCGATGATGGTAACCGCAGCAGCTTCGGTTCCCACTTCATCCACTTCCACAAAAGTACTGTGAATGATTCGGGAGATTATCAACGCAATATCGGAGATAGGTGAAAAGTCGGCCTCATCGGTAAAGGCAGTTTTCATTCCCAGCGCCATCATCGGGTCTTTCATCTCGTATTTATTTTCCATTTTGAATTTTGGAAAAAACACATTTACTTCCTGCATACGAAGCGATGCATTAATACGTGCGAACTCATCGGCGGTGAGGTCTTCGAGCACCTGACCGGTAGTCAGACCGTCTTTAGGCAGGATGACGGTCATCGAAAAAGCTTTGTTGCCATAGGGCATATCGAGGTACTGGGCTTTATCGTCCTCGGCATACAGGAAGGTATCTTTTTGCTGCATCATATCCACCTTAGTGCGGGTGCCATTTTCTGCCACAAAATCGGTTTCGTAGGTTTTCTTTTTATCGAATTGTTTTGCCCAAATCCCTTTGAAATAGATGGCATTGATGAGGTACAGCATCGCATCGGCTGAAATCTTGTCGAGCGGCTTTTTGATGAGATCGTTGGTAGCTTTGGCGCACCAGGAATTGATAATATCTACAGCACCCGGGGCCGCAAAATCGAGCGGTTTCACTTCGGCATTAAAGTACGAGCGGTTCACGTTGAGGAAATCTTCCTTCACCGGAAAGCCGGTACGGTACCAGATGGAGTTGGCAATGTTGAGCTTTGTTTTCGGATCGATCGATAACAAGCCCTCGCGCATTATTTTATAATATTCGTTGATTTCCTCATCGCTCATTCCACTGAGTCGCAAGGCCTGTTCAATTTCGGTACGGGTAAGACCGGCAGCGCCATTGCGCACCATACCCAGTGCGATGCTCATGCTCAATGGCGAAATAAACACATTGGGTTCATTGCTGTTCTTAGCGATGGTTTGCCGCAGCAGGTCGAACGAAAAATCATTGTCCTGCGCTACTTTCTTTTCCATCCCCACCTTCAGGGGAATATCGCCGGCAGGTTTCACATCGGGTTCGGTGCAGGAAGTCAGAAAACCGGCACAGGAACTCATCAGGATAGCAGTAGTGATAAGGGTTACAATTGTTTTCATTTTAATCGTTTTTTAGTGCAACGCCAGATAGATGCAAAAGGTAAAATGAAAGTTGCATAAAAAACTGCAAGTTGAACTTTTAAGATACAACTTGCAGTTTTTTAAAAAGATATTTATCGCAATAGATTAATACCGGTAATGCTCGGGCTTATACGGTCCTTCGGGCGCTACCCCGATGTAGGCGGCCTGCTCGGGAGTGAGTTGGGTAAGCCGCACACCCAGTTGGTCGAGGTGCAGACGGGCAACTTCTTCGTCGAGGTGCTTGGGCAAACGGTACACATTTACTGCGTAATCTTTGGTGAAGAGCTCGATTTGGGCCAGGGTTTGGTTGGTAAAGGAGTTACTCATCACAAAGGAAGGGTGACCGGTAGCGCAACCGAGGTTCACCAGGCGACCATCGGCAAGCAATAAAATGCTGTGCCCGTCGGGGAAGATGTATTTATCAACCTGCGGTTTGATATTCACTTTTTCGATACCCGGATATTTTTTCAGCTTATCCACCTGGATTTCATTATCGAAGTGACCAATATTACAAACGATGGCACTGTCTTTCATTTTTTCCATGTGTTCGATCCGGATGATGTCCTTGTTGCCGGTAGTAGTAACAAATACATTTCCAACAAGAAGTGCATCTTCCACCGTTGCTACTTCGAAGCCTTCCATAGCAGCCTGTAGCGCACAAATCGGGTCGATTTCGGTCACGATAACACGGGCTCCGTAGGCACGCATCGATTTAGCCGAACCTTTGCCCACATCGCCATAACCGCACACTACCACCACTTTACCGGCCAGCATGAGGTCGGTGGCACGCTTGATACCATCGGCCAGCGACTCGCGGCATCCGTAAAGGTTATCGAACTTCGATTTGGTAACCGAGTCGTTTACGTTGAAAGCCGGGAACAGCAGTTTGCCTTCTTCCATCATCTGGTAAAGGCGGTGCACACCTGTAGTTGTTTCTTCGGAAACACCACGGATTTCAGGAGCCATGCGCGTCCAGATACTATTGTCTTCTTTCAGAACTTTTTTAAGGATGGCATACAGTTCCATTTCATCCTCGCCTTCTACCACCTTGTCGAGCACCGATGCGTCTTTTTCGGCATCAACACCTACATGAATCATCATAGTAGCATCGCCACCATCGTCCACAATCACATTCGGGCCCTTGTGGCCATCGAAAGTCAGGGCCTGAAGCGTACACCACCAGTACTCTTCGAGAGTTTCGCCCTTCCAGGCAAACACCGGGATGCCGGCAGCAGCAATGGCAGCAGCAGCGTGATCCTGTGTGGAATAAATATTACAGCTGGCCCAGCGCACTTCGGCACCCAGCTCAGCAAGCGTTTCAATAAGCACGGCAGTTTGAATGGTCATGTGCAGCGAACCCATGATGCGGGCGCCTTTAAGAGGTTTCTGATCGCCATAACGGGCACGCAGCGCCATGAGGCCGGGCATTTCCTTTTCGGCCAGTTCTATTTCCTTGCGACCGTAATCGGCCAGTGTGATATCTGCCACTTTGTAAGGCAAATTGCTGAATAATTCAGATGAAATCATATTATTGTATTAATTGTTAGCGAAAATCGGGCTACAAAGGTACAAAAATTTCGACAAGCTACCACAAGAGCCCGGTGTGCATTTTTATGCTTATTGAGCAAGTTTAACCAATATGTTGTGTATTTAAAAAATATGTCGTATGTTTGCGACATAAAACATAGCAACATGAGAAAACCGCAGGTATTTGATAAAGAGTTACAGGAGTTGGCCGATTTTGCACGGGTAATTTCCAATCCGGCACGATTAGCTATTTTAAAATATTTAGCCGAAACGAAGACCTGTATTTCAGGTGATATTTCGGATCAGTTGCCCCTGAGTCGCACAACTGTGTCGCAACACCTGAAGGAACTGCGCGATGCCGGACTTATACATGGCGAAATCGATGGAATAAAAATTAATTATTGCCTTTGTGGTGATACTATAAATGAAAAATTAATTCTGTTCGATGCTTTTTTTAGTAAAATTGATAATCAAACATTCAACTGTAAATGAAAGTACTTATTCTTTGCACAGGCAATTCATGCCGCAGTCAGATGGCCCACGGCTTTCTGCAATCGTTCGACAGTCGCATCACCGTTTGTTCAGCCGGAACCGAGGCTTCGGGACGACTCAACCAAAAAGCGGTGGAAGTAATGAACGAAATTGGGATCGACATCAGTCACCACACCTCCGATTCGGTAGAGAAATACCTCAACGACGAATGGGAATATGTGATTACCGTTTGCGGAGGAGCCAACGAAAACTGCCCGGCTTTTCTTGGAAAGGTAAAACACCGCCTTCACATTGGATTCGATGATCCGAGTCATGCTGTGGGAACCGAAGAGTTTATCCACAGCGAATTTATCCGGGTGCGCGATGAAATAAAAGCCTGTTTTTGGAAACTGTACGAAGATGATATAAAACCACAGTTATGAGCAGCACTGATTTAAACAGTAAAGTCGAAAAGACCTACCCAACCAAGCAAAACTTTAGCGGCCTGAGCTACCAGGAGTCACAGTCTAAAGATAACACATCCAACCGTACAGACCTGAAATTAATCGTTCAGGAGAAATACAGTCAGATTGCCCGTGCAAATGAAGGCACCTCCACCGGCTGCTGTGGCGATACAGGCTGTTGCGGCGAACTGGAAATAAGCATGATAGGCGACGAATACACAGCCGTGGAGGGTCACTTCAAAGATGCCGACCTGGGACTGGGATGCGGCATTCCTACTCAATTTGCGAATCTCCAAACCGGTCAAAGCGTGCTCGATTTGGGAAGCGGTGCCGGCAACGATTGCTTTGTGGCCCGAAAGATAGTGGGCGAAAGTGGCACGGTAACCGGGCTGGACTTTACCCCCGCCATGGTGGAAAAAGCAATGGCCAACAACCGGAAACTTGGCTATACCAATGTGCAGTTTGTGCAGGGCGATATCGAATCGATGCCTTTTGAGGGAAATGAATTCGATGTACTTCTTTCCAATTGTGTATTAAACCTGGTGCCCGACAAACAAAAAGCATTCGCCGAAATGTATCGGGTATTACGCCGGGGAGGACATTTTTGCATTTCCGACGTGGTTACTGCAGGCCAACTTCCCGAAGGATTAAAAAACGATGCCACGATGTATGCCGGTTGCGTATCAGGGGCACTCGACAGGGAAGAGTACCTGGCCATTGTTCGCAAAGCAGGATTCACTAATATTAGTATTCACAAAGAAAAAGCCATTCAAATTCCGGAAAATGTGCTTCAAAACTACCTTTCGGAAGAGGAAGCACAAGCGTATGGCAGCAATGGAACCGGGATTTTCAGTATCACCTTATCAGCAACTAAACAATGAGTAAAGAATCAGCCAACATGTCGTTTTTCGACCGCTACCTGACGCTTTGGGTAGCACTGTGTATTGTAGCAGGAATTGCCGTGGGCAAACTGCTGCCCATCGTACCCGAAACCCTGGGCAAACTCGAGTATGCAAATGTATCGATTCCCATCGCGGTGCTTATCTGGATTATGATATTCCCGATGATGCTGAAAATAGATTTCCGCAGTGTGGTGGATGCCGTAAAAATGCCGAAAGGCCTCACCGTAACCTTAGTAACCAACTGGTTGATAAAGCCTTTCACTATGTTTGGCATTGCCTGGCTCTTTTTCTTTATTATTTACAAAGCCTTGATACCCGTAGAGCTGGCACGTGAATACCTTGCCGGATCCGTACTGCTGGGCGCCGCTCCCTGTACGGCTATGGTGTTTGTATGGAGTCATCTCACCAAAGGGAATCCGGCCTACACCTTAGTGCAGGTAGCCATCAACGATTTAATCATCATCATCGCCTTTGTGCCCATCGTTAGTTTATTGCTGGGTGTATCAGGTATCGCCATTCCGTGGAATACCTTACTGATGTCGGTGCTTTTGTTTGTGGTGATTCCGCTGGCATTAGCTGTGATGACCCGCAATGCTATAATTAACAAAAAGGGGATGGACTATTTTCAAAACAACTTCCTGAAGAAGTTTACCGGAATTACCATCAGCGGTTTGCTGCTCACCCTGATACTGATTTTCTCCTTCCAGGGCGATGTAATTCTTCAAAATCCTTTTAACATTCTGCTGATTGCCGTGCCGCTGATTATCCAGACCTTCTTCATCTTTTTCGTGGCTTATAAATGGGCTAAAAAGTGGAAATTGCCACACGATATAGCTGCCCCGGCCTCGCTGATTGGTGCCAGTAATTTCTTTGAACTCTCTGTAGCGGTGGCGATAGTACTTTTCGGATTGAATTCCGGAGCTACTTTGGTAACCGTGGTGGGGGTGCTGGTGGAAGTACCGGTGATGCTGGCGCTGGTGAGGTATGCAAATAAGAACAGGTATTAATCGACTGTCTTATTGTAATGGATAACAAAAGCTATACCGATAGGTGAATACAGGAGTGTAAGATTGAACCAAATAATCTCAACTTATAAATTTTATTTGAGAGTTTTGTGTATTTTTGTACTGATTCTTTTTAACTCCGGACTCTTCAATAAATATGTATGAAACTGTTATTCACAACATTACTCTACCTGATCTCTCTTTATATCTTTTCTTCCAATGGAAATATTGAGTTATTGATCAGCGAACTGGATTCTGTTGTTGAAAACCATCAGTTTTATTCCGATCAAAAAGAAGAAAAACTATCTTCCTTAAAGGAATTATTGAAATACTCTGATTCATTAGATCAACAATTCACTGTCTCAGGAAAATTATTCGACGAGTACAGTGCGTATAAATCAGACTCTGCGCTTGTCTATGCCCGCAAAAAACTGCAACTTGCCGAAATATTGAATAACAAGGGATACATTACCGATGCACGACTCAATTTAGCTTCCATCATGGGAACCATGGGAATGTATAAGGAAGCAGTGGACTTGCTGGAAACTGTGGACATCCAAAAGTACCCTGATCTGAAGGCTTATTACTTTCACATCAACCGTACTGTTTACGGTTTTATGGCCGATTATGCAGTATCTGTTCAGGAAAAGGCCCGTTACGATTTACTTACAGACGCCTATCGGGATTCCTTATTAACCGCCAACCCGCCTTCTTCCAGTCCACACATCCTGGTGAAATCGGATCAGCTAATCCTGAAAAAACATTACGATGAAGCATTGCAAATATTGCAAAGCTATTATCCTACTATCAAAAATGAAAATATCCATGAAAAGGCCCTTATTGCCTATAGCATTTCCATGGCCTACCGGGGAAAGAAAGAACGTGAGGAAGAAAAAAGATGGCTAACCATCTCGGCTATCCACGACCTGAAATCGGCAACCAAAGAGTATGTTTCGCTCCGGCTATTGAGTTTTATGCTTTATGAAGACGGCGATATCGACCGGGCCTACCTCTACTCACGTCGTTCGCTTGAAGATGCACTTTTTTGTAACGCGCGACTCCGAACCATCGAGATATCGGAGATCATGCCTATTGTGGACAAAGCGTACCAACATCAGACTTTGTCGAAACAACGACTGATGATGATCACTATTTTTATCATTAGCTTTCTATCTATTGCCTTGATGATAGCTGTCTTCTTCATCTCTCGCCAAATGAAAAAACTGGCTGCCGCACGTAAAGATCTTTCGGCAACCAATGATCAACTGAACGAGTTGAACCATGAACTGTTTCGCATCAACAAAGAGCTGAAAGAGACCAATGAAACACTATCCGAGAGTAATATTATCAAGGAAGAATATATAGGACGTTACATGGACCAGTGTTCGGAATATATTGATAAATTAGATAATTACCGCCGCACACTGAATAAACTCGCAGGCACAGGAAAAACCGAAGAGATGATGCACCTCATCAAATCGAATCAACTGATTGAAGACGAACTGAAGGATTTCTACCACAACTTCGATATCACTTTCCTGCAATTATTTCCCGATTTTGTTGAAGAATTCGGCAAACTCCTTGTTGATGACGAGGGCTTTCAGTTGAAACAAGGACAACTGATGACAACCGAATTACGCGTTTTCGCATTAATTCGGCTGGGTATAACCGATAGTGTCAAAATATCTCATTTTTTACGTTGCTCTTTATCCACCGTCTATAACTACCGTACTAAAATGCGGAACAAAGCCCTTGGAAACCGCGACGAGTTTGAAGAAAAAGTCATTAGAATAGGTTTAGGAAACAACTAAATGACAACTTTATTTTTCTAAAACCACTACTATTTTTCGCCTGCCAAATCAACATATACTGCTGAATATCAGACAGTATTATTCCTCTGTATTTTAAATCCACTACTATCACATTCCATCCGGTTATTTGAATTCCTTTACCGTCTATATTTGTATCGGGAAAAAGCGAGTCCCGATACAAATAATCTTAAATATATATGTAACATGAAGTTAAACATGAAAAAATTTCTTCTCAACTTACTACTAATAGGTAGTTTGATGACATGGGCACGTCCTTCTTTAACAGCTCAGTCAAATCCCGTCAGGATTTCGGGAAAAGTAGCAGATGTGAACGGCGAACCGTTAATCGGAGTAAGTGTGGTACTTAAAGGCACCACTTCCGGAACAATTACAGATTTCTCGGGGAGTTTTACCCTGACATCCACTTCCTCAAATCCCGTTCTACTGGTTTCTTATGTTGGTTATACCAGTCAGGAAGTTGCAGTAAAAAACATTCCTGTAAATATTGTAATGACCGAAACCTCCGAACAGTTGGAAGAAGTAGTGGTGGTGGGTTATGGAACCCAGCGAAAAAAGGATCTCACCGGATCGGTTTCGGTAATCAAATCAGA
>JANJXE010000003.1 GCA_024709185.1 Paludibacter sp. | reverse complement strand
CCGATACTGTCATTTTTTCAGTCGATACCCCATCAATTTCTAACAGAATGTCGCCTGCGCGCAGACCATTTTTCTGAGCCGGCATGCCCTCATAAGGATCGGCAATGCAAATGCCATCACGGGTTTTTGTAATGATGGAGCCGATACCTCCGTATTCGCCGGTCGTCATAAAGCTGATGTCGTCGGTTTCGCTTTCAGGAATGTAAACCGTATAGGGATCGAGAGTGGCCAGCATGTTATCGAGTGCTGTTTTGACCAGTTTCTCATGCTGCAAACTATCCACATAGTACATGTCTAATTCACGGAGTACAGAATTGAAAATACTCAGACTTTTGCTGATATTGAATGTCTTGGTTCTGTCGTTAGCAGTGCTGGAGAGTGCAACTGTAAAAAGAAAAACGATCAGGAAGCCGGAAAGAAATTTTTTCATGATGAATAATGTATATTGCTTAACGCTTGTCATCAACGTCCTGACTGGAGTCTTGACAAAACGTATCAATTGTTCAACTCAAATAGCTTATATTTTCACATTGGGAGGCAAAAAGGCACTGATATCTTTTCCATACGACATAAGTTCACGAGCTACAGTCGATGAAATGTGAGCATAGGCTGCTTCGGTAAATAAAATCACCGTTTCCACTCCTGAAATTATCCGGTTCGTATCGCCTATTGTTCGTTCGTATTCAAAATCGGCAACCGTACGTAGCCCTCTGAGAATAAAGGCAGCATCCACTTCTTTGGCAAAGTCAATGGTCAGACTGTTGTATATCTGTACTTTTACACGTGGTGCGTCCGCAAAGGCATCCTGAATAATTTGCAGTCTTTTTTCGGCTGAAAACAGTGTTTTTTTGGATTGGTTGTGCCCGATTCCAATTATTATTTCATCGAAAATATGGAGTCCCCGCTGCACTATACTATAGTGTCCAATCGTAAATGGGTCGAAGCTTCCAGGAAAAATAGCCCGTTTCATGTAGTAGGTGTCTTTTAGTATTCTGCCGGAAAGTACCTGCTGCGAAGGCACTCCTGGCTCATTGATTTGATTTGCAAGTTTTCCCGGCTTAAAATAAGCACACGAAAAATCATGCAAAGATAGAAAAATATACAAACAAATACTGTAACTTTGCGTTACTTATGTAGTATATCCAACAATAAAAAACACTTATTATGAATCGCACAGTTAGTATTCTTATTCTACTGTTTGCTGTTATGGCAGCAAATGCTCAGTTCGATTTAGGTATCAAGGCCGGTTACAATTCTTCGCTTGGTTTCAATAACCTCAACATGATTGGTGATCGTACCTACACTCTGGATAATGTAAAGTCGGAAATGAAAAATAATTTTCATGCCGGATTATTTGCAAGAGCGTATATCAAAAAATTCTACATTCAGCCCGAGTTATTGTACTCTATTCAAAAGAAGGAATACGACATGGTTGATGTGATGATTGGAGGTCAGCCTACAACTGTGGAAACCTTTATGGATATCAGCACCGTGGTAGTGCCGGTGTTTCTGGGATATAAGTTACTTGATCTGGATATTGCAGCACTAAGAGTGTTCGGTGGCCCGAAGTTCATTATGAACGCAGGTTCTAGTCTTGAATTTAAGAATCTTACTTCCCAACAAATTTCAGCTGCCAATCTGGTCCGGGATTTTAAGGATTCGCAGGTTGATGTTGAAGTGGGAGCTGCTCTTGATGTGTTGATGTTTTCAGTAGAGGCCAAGACGAATGTGATAAAGGATGCCGGTGAACTCTTTCGCAGTCAGACGGGTATACGTAATTTAACGGTGCCTTCAAGTAATTTTATTATTACTGTTGCCTGGACCCTTTTCTGATACCTTTTTGATCCTGTTGCTGTTGCTTTGCCTGTAGTGCTTTGTTAGGTTTTTTTTATAGCTAAGAGGTTTTTTTTGTACCCGAAGTTAGGATTTATTTTCTTATCTTTGCCCGGTATTAAGCGATCAAAAACTAAAAAAAGCAACATACTGATACTATGGGCAAAATTATTTCTTTAGCCAATCAGAAGGGCGGCGTTGGTAAAACCACTACGGCAATTAACCTGGCTGCATCTCTCGCTACATTGGGTAAAAAAGTGCTTTTAGTGGATGCGGATCCTCAGGCGAATGCTTCGTCGGGGCTCGGTGTAAATATCCGCACACTGGAGTTTACCATTTACGAATGCCTTATTGACGAAGTTCCAACGCAAAAAGCTATTCATACCACAGATGTAAAAAATTTGTATATTCTCCCGTCGCATATCGATCTGGTAGGTGCAGAAATCGAAATGCTCAATATGGACAATCGCGAAAAAGTGATGCAACGACTACTGCATCCACTAAAAGCCGATTACGATTTTATTCTTATCGATTGTTCTCCCTCGCTCGGACTTATTACAGTCAATGCTTTAACTGCTTCCGACTCTGTGATAATTCCGGTTCAGTGCGAGTATTTTGCCCTGGAAGGAATTAGTAAACTCTTGAATACCATTAAAATTATCAAGAGCAAGCTGAATATGAACCTGGAAATCGAAGGGTTCC
>JANJXE010000002.1 GCA_024709185.1 Paludibacter sp. | reverse complement strand
CGAGTCCCAAATTAGCCGAGATATTGGTTTCCCATTTCAAATCGGGATTGGGAAGTTGTGAGCTATAGTACGAAACCGAAGTTGAATTTTCGAAAGGCTGCCACGAAGAGCTCATTCTCGACAGCGAACGGAAAGTTCCGATGCGGTTATTTCCGGCTGCACCATAACTGAGGCGAAGTTTCATATTCGAGAAGGTATTCAGGTTCTTGATGAAGTCTTCTTCCGACATACGCCATGCAAACGAAGCCGAGGGAAAATAACCCCATTTATTATTGGCCCCGAATTTCGAACTACCATCGGCACGGAAGGTAACCGTTGCCAGATAACGTTGTTTGTAATTGTAGTTCAATCTTCCGAAAAACGACATGGTTTGTTCACTGAACGCATCGGTAACAGGCTTGTCGGGTGTTTCACCCAGCGACATATCGTCGAGACCAAAATTATCTTCCGGGAAATTGGTACTTTTCACCAACAGGCGGTCGTACTCCATGGTATAACTTTCCTGACCCAGCATCATATCGAACGAATGCGAACGGGGCAGACGCAGGCGGTAGGTAAGCACATTGTTGTAGTTAATCGTAGTGTACTGCTGGATATTACGTTGCCCCCAGGGTGCACCAGCATTAATGGCCTGGCGGCTTCCCTTTTGATAGAATAAATCCTGGGTGTAAATACGATCGCGGAAGCCCACACTTCCTCTGTACGTCAAATTCTTGTTGATATTGTACACAATTTCACCATTAAAAATCGACATTTTATTCAGTTTCGACTGCAATTCGTTTTCAATCGAAACAATCGGATTTTGCATCTGGTTACCGGTTTCGTCGTCGCGTATCGGGTCGTTCTGGTAACGCACCAGGTCGTAATCGTCGCCGTTTTTGCCAATAATTGGACGATACTGAATAATATGCTGCATACGGCTGAAGTACGAAGTTTCCGACAGCGAACCCATTCCCGTGGTTTTCTCGTTTACATGCGATACATTGGCTGTAAAACGCAAATCGGGACTCAGGTTCTGGTCCATACGAAGGCGTATGTTATTACGCACCAAACCACTGTTGAGCATCACCCCCTGATCGTTGTTGTAGGAATAAGAGCCCATGTACTTGGTAGTTTTATTTCCTCCCGAAATACTTACCTTGTGATTTTGTGAACTGGGCAGTGCATCATCGAAAATAAGTCCCTGCCAGTCGATACCCGGCCTATTACCATACACTTCGCTGATAGGAGAAAAAGCGGCATACATGGCTTCGTCGTAATCTGTTCCATTCACATAGCCATCGCCATACATATTCACGAAACGGGATTTCTCGGCTGCACCACCAATCATCGAACGTTCGTATTCAAGACGTACAAATTCTTCGCTGGTGAGCAGTCTCATCTTATTGGTGAGCTTTTTCACCCCGTAATACATATCGTAATTAACCGTGGCTTTTCCTTCAAAGCCTTCTTTAGTGGTTATGAGGATAACACCATTACCACCCCGTGCACCATAAATGGCAGTTGCCGAAGCATCCTTCAATACATCTATTGAGGCAATATCGCTGGGATCGAGCCCTGCCATGCCCTGTTCGCTCGGGAAACCATCGATAATGTACAGCGGTTCGTTATCCTGAGTAATGGATAAACCTCCACGCACACGAATCGCGATAGCTGCATCGGGCGACCCTTCCGATTGAGTAACGCTCACACCAGCCACTTTCCCGGCCAGAGCCTGGGCCACACTGGTAACAGGCACTGCATTGATGGCTTCGGCTTTCACCGACGACACCGATCCGGTAAGGTCGCGACGTTTTACGGTTCCATACCCCACTGCAACCACTTCATCCAGCGCAATGGCATTTTGTTCCAACTGGACATTGATAACTGTTTGTCCGGAAACCTTAATCTCTTTGGTTTTCATTCCCACATAGGAAAACACCAGAACCGACTCCCGGCTATCGGGCACCTTAATTTTGTAATTGCCATCGTAGTCGGCAACAGTTCCCGTTGAGCTACCTTTCACAATTACCGTGGCACCCGGCGTTTCCTGTCCATCACTTCCAATAATTTTCCCGATTATTTCTGCAGGTTGCTGTGCCATGGTATTCACAGCCTGAAACAGAAATACGACAAGTAGATTCAGTCGAATCAGATTTTTCATGTGTATTACTAATTTAATGAGTTTTTTTAACGGTACAAAGATAGCCTGACACTGGCAAGGAGGGGGTCAATTCTGTACTTTAAAAGCCTAAAATTGGTCATACACTTTTAAAATTGTGTAGAAAAATATCAATTTAGTCGGAAAAAGCGCTACAGTCGACTATATTTGCAAAAATTTTAAGAAAATGGAATCAATCAAGGATAAAGTTATAGTTATTACGGGAGGAAGTTCGGGCATTGGAGCCGCTGCTGCCCGCGAACTGAGTGCAAGAGGTGCAAAAGTAGTGATCACAGGCCGATCGGCGGCTACCGAACAGCTGGCGAAAGAAATTGGCGGCGATTATTTTTTGGTGGATTATACCCGGCTGGACGATATCCGTAGCTTTGCTGAAAAGCTTCTCGACAATTACCCGCACATCGATGTTTTAGTGAATAATGTGGGTGGAGTATTAAAAGAGCGCTACCTGACCCCCGATGGACTGGAGCAAACTTTTCAGGTGAATCACCTATCGGGATTTCTGCTCACACAACTATTGCAGGAAAGACTGGAAGCTTCACAGGCATTGGTTATTAACACCTCGAGCATGGCCAACCGCATGGGACGGCTGGCTTTCGACGATCTGCAGTCGGAAAAGAGCTACAATGCCATGGGCGTTTATGGTTCAGCGAAACTGATGAACATCCTCCATGCCATGGAAATTACCCGCCGGTTCAAGGGCGTAAAAGCTGCCTCGTTTCACCCGGGAGTGGTGCGCACCGGCTTTGCCCGAGATGGACAAGGTTTTATGCGCTGGGCGTACGAGTCGTTTTTCGGTAAATTATTTATGATTTCTTCCGAAGAGGGTGCCGACACTCTGATTTGGCTCATTACAACAACGGGATGGAAATCGGGAGAATACTACTACAAACGCAAACCAGGACCTAAAAACCGCCTGGTGACCGATGCCAATGCAGCCCGCTTGTGGGAAGTATCGGAGAGGCTGGCTTCACTTAAAAATCCCGGTTCTCCTGAGTGAAAGTTGTAAACCAACAGCGTTTCCCGTAGCCGTACCCATATCGATTCCCAGTGCCACCCCCAGAGAGTAATCGTTCCAGTGCGCCGGAGTGTAGTATACCTCTGCCAGGTAGTACTGCTGGTGGTTCACATGCTCCTGATTTATCGGGGTGATGTCGTTGGCATTGCCGGCATAGCTTTTTACAAAGGATGCTTTTACGCGGTAACCTAATACGCTATAACTGCCTTCGAACCCAACATGATGCGCTTTCACCTGATTATTCAGCGAATCGATGGGCATTCCCGGCTGATAAACAGGAGATTTTATAAAGGGTGTTCCGATGATATTCGAATGGTGCGTCCATCCGCCGGGATAGTTACTCGCAAAGTAATTGTCGGCACCACCGTATACTATTCCGTCGCGATCGTGGTACGGGCCCGACTGGTCGGTGGTGTTTACGTATTCGTACAGCACACTGCTCAGCCAGCTTTGCTTTTTGGTGTGAAAGCTGATGCCCCACAGCCCATCCGGACTGTTCATGGTATAGCCCATAAAACGGAAAGGCTTGTCCTCGAGAATCTGTTGCCAGTACACCGCCATCAACCAGCGACGGGCTTCAACTTCCATTTTCAGACTTTGCCCTATCAAGTGATTTCCCAACACATTGATTTGATCGTGTTCACTCGCTCCTTCGCCGCCCGACTTTACCAACAAAATGGATTTGAAAGCGTCGAACGATGAGGGTTGATCGGGCTTGCCGGGAATGAGACTCTTCCCTCCCCATTGTGCCACATGGTCGAAGCGGTACTGCAGCCTTACGGGCAACGGTTTTCCCAACTGAAAGTGTACCCATTTGTGGTGAAGCATCACATTTTTATAGCCTACATTATCGGTAAAATAACTGTGCGAAAGAGCCCCCTTCAACTGAAACATATCGAAGGTAAAAGGAACCGACACAAACCGGTTGAAACCAGCTGTAATTCCGGGCAGTGGCAGTGCATTATTGGAAAACAACATCCCTCCGCTACTCAGGGGAACGTATTCGATGCCCGTACGCAGCGGTCGGCTACCCACCAGCACTTCCAGAAAATAAAGACGTGCTTTGAAATAGAGTTCGGAAATCAGTACATCGGCCGTGTCGCTGGCTGCGCGGAAAACGGTATTCATGCCATAGCCAAATTCGAATGCTTTTCCGTGATTGCAGTAATCGGACTGCAACCTTGCATCCAAATGAAATGCATTGGGTTTGTAGAGTCGGGTACCCTCTTTACCCTGATGCAACCAGAAGGGGGCATAGTTTCCTGTACCGGCAGTAACCGACGAGCTAAGCTGATACTGCACAGGCTCCAGGGCTTGCAACGAACTGAGGTACAAGAGCAAACCGAGACTAAAAATCAAAAAACGGCCAGATGCGTTACGTTGAAACAGCTCTTGTTTTTGCAAGGCCAACGAACTCATGTGCAATCCTGAATTCGGCAAGGCTGACGAACTGCCGGGCATATCTTGTCCAGGCCCCGATATTACGCTGCCGTGTAAACTATTTCGCTCAGGGTTCAAAGGTCCACACATCGCTGCGAATTTTAGTATCATTTTCTCCAAATCCAATATAGGCCTTTGAACCAATCACAAAAGCCACCGCATTTTGCCTGCCGCCACCCGGCATGGCACCACGGTCGATCCAGCGATCGAGAGCGGCATCGTATTCCACCACGCCATCGTAGAGAAATCCGCCATCCACCAATCCACTGAAATAGCGGCCGGTGGCGACAAAGAACCGTCCCTTCACCGAAAACCCCACTCCAAAGTTTCGACCTTTGCCGGGAATCGGACAACGGGCTTCCCAGCTATCGGTAGCCGGAAAATACTCCCACCAGTCGTTCAAATCCTCTATCTTAAAACCTGTACCGAAAAACACCCGTTGGCCATCGGTACAGGCCACAGCACCGGCACGAATATCAATCGGAGGAGGTGCCAGCTCCGTCCAGCTATCCTCCACAGGATTGTAATACCACCATGCCCTGCTAAATGTCTGGCCGTCGAAACCAAAACCAATGTATATTTTGCCATCGTACACAAAGCTCACGCTGCCATTGGTGGCCAATGCCGGAAAATCGGCCAGCCGCTTCCAGTTTCCGTTGGAAGGATCGAAACGCCACCAGTCGCGCAACTGAGAATCAGGATTATAAGTGCCGGTAAGGGTATTGTAACCCAACCCTGCATATCCGAAATTCCCCACTCCAATGGCGACCCCGTTTACGCGCCGTAACGAGGGCAAGGTATCACAAGCCACCCAGCTACCATCGGCCGGGTCGAAGCGGTGACAATCGTTAAGCTGACGGCCGGCCGAATCGCGACCCATCAGCAGATAGGCTTTCCCATCGACTACAAAAGCCGAAGCCGACGAACGGGCCAGCTCTGCTGGAGCAGCAACCGGAGTGTATTCCAGCGGCTCACCTTCCACCAGTGGATTATCGTCGCAAGAAATCACCAGTAAAGCAAGAAGAAAAATTATAATACCAGCACCACTACCCCTTTTTCGCAATTGAACCGCACAATGGTTTGTAATTGATTTATCAATCCATTGTCCGGTTTCATTTCGATGATATGGTACATTCGGTAACATGATTAGCGTGTATTATAACCGCCCATCTGCTTCGGGAAGTAATCCCTTCACGTCAAACACAACAGCTTTATCTGTTTTCAGCGATGTAATGTCGAGCGTGCGGAATTCATCGTGAGCTACCGACAGAATCACCGCATCGAAGCGCTCAGCAGGCAGTTCGCAAACGGTAGTTACACCGTATTCGTGCTGCACTTCAGCCGGATTGGCCCAGGGGTCGTAGATAGTGGGAACGATATTGTATTCCTTAAGGGCTTTAATGATGTCAACCACCTTGGTATTGCGCACATCGGGACAGTTTTCCTTAAAGGTAATACCCAGAATCAATACTGGTGAGCCCACCACCTGAATGCCGTTTTTCAGCATCAGCTTAATCACCTGATTGGCGACGTATTCGCCCATTCCATCGTTCATGCGGCGACCGGCCAAAATAATTTCGGGATTGTAACCCAGGCGCTGTGCAGCCTGAGCGAGGTAATAGGGATCTACTCCAATGCTATGGCCACCCACCAGTCCGGGTTTAAAAGGAAGGAAGTTCCACTTGGTTCCGGCCGCTTCGAGCACGGCACTGGTATCAATACCCATCTTATTAAAAATCTTCGAAAGCTCGTTTACAAAGGCGATGTTGATGTCGCGCTGCGAGTTTTCTATCACCTTGGCAGCTTCGGCAACCTTCATCGAAGGAGCTAAGTGAGTTCCGGCAGTGATTACCGATGCATACACCGAATCCACCAACTTGCCGATTTCAGGTGTGGAACCCGAGGTCACTTTCTTTATCTTTTCTACGGTATGAAGCTTGTCGCCCGGATTAATACGCTCAGGAGAATAGCCGGCAAAGAAATCCACATTGAATTTCAGACCCGAAACCTTTTCCACTACAGGAATACATTCATCTTCGGTAACGCCCGGATACACCGTCGATTCATATACCACGATATCGCCTTTTGAAATTACCTTGCCCACCGTTTCGCTGGCTTTGTACAGGGGTGTGAGGTCGGGATTATTATTAGCATCCACGGGCGTGGGAACAGTTACCACATAGAAATTGCAATCGCGGATAGCGTCGAGGTCGTTGGTACACACAAAACCATGCTTGTTGATGGCTTCCTGAAGCAAGGCATCCTCCACTTCCAGGGTAGCGTCGTGGCCCTGCATCAATTCCGCAATGCGCTTCTTATTAATATCGAACCCAACAGTCGGGTATTTGGTCGAAAACAAACGGGCCAGTGGCAATCCTACATAACCCAAACCGATCACAGCAATCCTCATAAATAATGATTAATGATAAATTATTAATGATAAATGATAAATGGGTGCATTTAGCAGACTAACAGCGCCCAATCTTAAAAATACAACTCTCTCCAACATGTAAAAACGTTCTACGCCCCGACAATTAATCATTAATCATTAACTCATTAATCATTAATTGCAGTCCTTGTCGCAGCGAGTATGCCGGATTATAGTTGAGCAGTCGCCGCGCTTTATCAATAGAGGCCAGCGAATGCGGTATATCGCCGGAGCGTTCCGGACCGTGAATCACCTCTACCGAAGCAATAGCCGGATCGTATTCCGAAAGAATTTCTTTTAAATAGCCCACTAATTGCAGCAAGGTATTGCGTTCACCGAAGGCAGTATTATACACGGTATTCACCGCTTCAGAATTTGTGGTGGTCATGGCCAGCAGGTTCATCTGCACCACATTGGCCACAAAGGTAAAGTCGCGTGAGTAATCTCCTGTACCATTTATGCGGGGTGACTCATGGTTGCGCAGCAGTTTCACAAAAAGCGGAATCACCGCAGCATAGGCACCGTTCGGATCCTGGCGCGGGCCAAACACATTGAAATAGCGCAGCCCGATGCATTCCATCCCGTAGGTACGCGAAAACACATCGGCATACAGTTCATTTACATACTTGGTAATGGCATAGGGCGAAAGGGGACGACCAATCACCTCTTCAACCTTGGGCAGCGAGGCCGAATCGCCGTAGGTTGATGAGCTGGCAGCATACACAAAACGCTTCACGCCGGCATCGCGCGAGGCAACCAGCATATTCAGAAATCCCGAAACATTCACTTCGTTCGACGTAATCGGATCGTTGATTGAACGGGGCACTGAGCCCAGTGCCGCCTCGTGCAGCACATAGTCGACACCCTCCACCGCCTGCCGGCAGGTATCGAGGCTTCGGATGTCGCCTTCAATCAATTGAAATAAAGAACTGGAAAGGAAAGGCTCTATATTGCGCCGGTGTCCGGTGGAAAAATTATCCAGACACACCACAGAATAGCCTTTTGCAAGAAGTGTTTCACAGAGATGGGAACCGATAAAGCCGGCTCCTCCGGTAACTAAAACTTTCACCTGATAACTTTTTCGGGATTAATTCCTGCAAAAGTACATAATATAGCCGAAACCACCAGCAGCTAACTTTCCTTTTTTCAGGAATAAACTTTATATTTGCAGTCAAATCATGAAAAGGAGCAGTCTGTCCGGGAACTTGCTTCATTGCACAGGATGAAAAAAAACAAACTAAAGGAGTTCAACCAACTATATTCAGGCTATTACCGCAAATGCTTTTTATTTGCAAAATCCTACGTTCACAATACTGAGATAGCCGATGAAATTGCTTCGGAAGCCATGGTTAAACTGTGGGAAATTTTCGGAGAAGAAGATATACGGAATATATCGGCCTTTTTACTCACCGTTGTCAAAAATGATGCATTTAACTACCTCAAACGGGAACAACTGAGACTGCGGACGCACGAAAATATACAGAGCTCTATACTTCGTGAACTGGAATTCAGGATTTCAACGCTGGAATCCTGCGATCCGGAA
>JANJXE010000551.1 GCA_024709185.1 Paludibacter sp. | reverse complement strand
CTTGTCGTAAACCATAACTTATTTTTTTTATCCATGGTAATGGCCATTACTTTCGCATTACGAATACGCTCATCAGAAGATACTGCTGTGATATCCCTTCGATCTCCCTTTCGGAAAAACCGATTTACTCCTACATCGGTACCCACCCAGCAAACTGAATCATTTTCCACAGTCAAACACCATACATGATTGCTAGTCAACCCATTAGAGATATTGTAGATTTCAAGCTTTTCATTTTTGATATCATACCTGTACAATCCCTCTTCCTTCGTACAGCAAAATACAGCATCGTTGAATTTATCGTAATAAATATTCAGTGAAAGATTTGCAGGTGATGTGAACGTATTCTTCGGAAAAGGGATGTAATCAATTTTTCTCTTTTGCAAATCCACTTTTGCAATTGCACGCGATGTGCTTACCCATACTATTCCCCGTTTGTCTTCACAAGCGGACATATGACCACCCATTTCAGCATTAAATCCACTGAATGTATTAAGCGTCGTCAGGGAATTTCCGGGCATTAGTATATACATCTGTCGGCTAAAGAACCAGAGATTAGTTTGGCTGTCTTCCATCAGTACCGTAACTGTACTTCCATGAAATGACAAATTAAACTTACCGGACTCCGGCGATACTTCGGTAAGCATCCCATAGTCCTTTACTCCAATGACTTTCTTACCATCCTTTCGGATTAACATCGATTTTACATAGAGATCTTTGGCAGGAAGGGAAAACTCACTGAACTTAGCCTGACTTAGGTCAACATATGCGACTCCTTTATTGCGGGATGAAATCCATAGGATATTACCTGCGCCTATAATAATATCTTGTAATAAATTGTTTTGAAAGAAATCTACATTTGCATTGAAAAGCATCTCTGGGGCCTCCTGCTTTTTCCAATTGAACAGGGTATGCAAGGTAGCAATTAGCCAACTGTCACCATTCTTTATCATTCCCACAACTGTTTCTCCGGGAAACGACCTCTTTTGTGAATTAAGTAATTTATACTTCCCGTTGACATAGGTATAAAAGTCAATTCCCCCTTCACCATAAAGGGCATATTCACTGTCATTCATCATTGCAACACCATGAATAAAACGATTTGAATTGTCATGAAACATCTGAATAAGACTATTTTTGTCAGACAAAGCCACCTTATATGCCCCTGTCTGAGTACCTACCCAAATCATTTCATTTTCGAGTGTAAGATTTCTGACTCTTATGTTGGGTATTAAAACACTTACATTCAGGCTCTCTGAAGTATAATCTGTAATTAACAGCAAACCAAGAGTAGTCCCCAACACGATTCGATTGTTGGAAATTTCCTTAATGTCGTATATACTACCACATTTACCAGGGCTAAGTAATGGATGATCTACTCTGCTGAAAGTATCAGCTGAGGGGTCAAAGCAAAGCAAACCACTTCCTTCCGTACCAATCCAAATAATACCGGTTGAACTTTCAAAGAGGGCAGTAATCCTGTTGTCAGCAAGGGTATTGGGCAGGTGCGGATCGTGTCTGAACGTTTCAATATTATAGCCATCAAACCGGTTTAGTCCGTCGTAAGTGCCAAACCACATGAATCCATAATGGTCTTGCATCATGGTCTCCACATCCTGTTGCGAAAGTCCTTTGTTGACCGAGATGTGATTTAATTTCATTTTGGCCGTGGCCGGGAATAACCCGAGAGCAAACACGAGAATAAGCGATGCTATCGTTTTCATGATGTGATTAGTATTTACGGTATAAAAGAATTACTTTCGATATTTGTTACAAAAATAGGTTTAATCTTTTATATTCAGGGTTCAAAATTTCTGTTTTGCATCAATTGTTACAAAAGCAGTTTTAATTGTTA
>JANJXE010000376.1 GCA_024709185.1 Paludibacter sp. | reverse complement strand
ACAAATTGGATGAACAAAACATGCTAATGAAAACAGAAATAGATGTCCCTACCGCGATTGAATGGAATGGAATCATTTATGTCGAAATTGAAGAAAATATTCGCTATTATAAGAAGTATTTATTCTTGAAGAAAATAGGATATTTTTCGAATTTTAATAACGATAATCAGTCAATTGGTGAGTTGTCTACTGAAATAGTCAAAGAGTCACTTGATAATATAAATCATATTGTTTTTTTACTTGTTTATAAATTGGATCGTAAACTACACAATGGTGATAACTTGTTCGGTGTGGGTTGGCCAATAAAATAAAACGACACTCCTGAGAAGCAAGTTCCGGCATGGTTAGTTTCCAATGTGGGATTAGGCTTTGAACAACCATCAACATATACCTACAAAGACAATGGTGGACGCATGATTCTTCAGTCGCCCTGGGCAACCTATTTTTTACGCCTTGCACTATATACCGGAGATAAGCAATTTGAGACCTATGCACGAAATGCTGTTGTGGGTAGATTTGGGAATTATCCAGGTTATTACTATACAACCTTCAGCGATTTAATGCAAAATCCCCGATATCCTTATGAAGGACCTGATTTCGGATTTATATATTATCACCACTTAATTGTACACCTTTCCTGGGTTCTCGATTATTTAGTCAGCGATGCAAAACTGCTTTCCGGTGGGAAAATTGATTTTCCGGGTATTCGTCAGTTTGGCTATGCTTATTTCGATAACCTGATATATGGACATGCTCCCGGAGAAATTTTTGGTGAAAAGAATGCTTGGTTATGGTTTAACAGAGACTTAATCCAGTTAAATAACCCACAAATCAATTATCTGACTGCACACGATGGAAAAAAATTCTTTGTGATTCTGATGAACCAAAGTCAACGCGATCAAACAGTTTCCATTCAGTTTAATCCTCAAAAAATTTCAAAAGGTTCTGAGAAATTTGAAAATATGAAGTTCATTTCCGGAGAGCCCAACGTTCAGCGTTTAAATAAAAATACAGGAGAAGTTCGATTAGCCCCGCGTGGACTTCAGGTTATTGAAATTGATGGATTGGATATTGAAGTTGCAACTCATAAAGTACACCCTTCACCCGCTCAATCATTGTATCCATCAACTACGACAGCTATTATTGGAAATAATATGAAAATCAGTGCAGCTTCCATACAGGTTGAACCTGGGACTTGGAGTGCTTATGTTTGGAGCAATGCAGATTATGACAGCTTAAAAGAAATTAATCTTACCTGGATTGCCGGTAATCAATCGGGAACAATTACAGACCTGAATTATCCGTATGAATTCTCTGTTCCGGTGACAAATGGCGAAAAATCAATAAAGTTGAATATAAGCGGCACACGCTCAGATAATTCCGTTTTCAAATCAGAAGAACTGATAATTGGAGTTGCTGATTAATTAAACGAATCAAAGTATAAAACAAGATAAATTTAAAAAAATGGCCTTACGTTATCCTCTTATAATATGTATTTGCTTACTTTCAGGGATTACAGCCTTTGTTAACGCAAATAATTCCGGGACAACCATCGGTTTAGAACATGGTTTCAAAACGCCACCCGTTACAGCAAAACCACAAACCTGGTGGCACTGGGTCAACGGGCATGTTTCACGCGAAGGAATAACAGCCGATTTGGAAGCCATGAAATCAACAGGCTTAGGAGGCTTCACCCTTTTCAATGTATCGGAAGGTACCCCTGAAGGACCCGTTACGTACATGAGCGAAGAGTGGTGGAAGTTATTAGAGCACACAAAATCGGAAGCAAGTCGCTTAGGATTGGAAATGGGATTCAAAAACGGAGCAGGCTGGTCATCAAGTGGTGGCCCATGGGTAACTCCGGATAAAGCGATGCAGGAGGTTGTCTGGACAGAAAAAAAAGTAACCGGTCCACTTATGCTTGATACTGTTCTGGATTTAAATGTTGCTGCCATCGGGATTGAACGGGATATGTCGAGAAACCCGGAAGTGAACAAACGCTATTATGTCGATAGAAAAATTGTTGAAGGCTACTACAATGACATTGTAGTATTGGCCTTTCCAACACCTAAAAAAGAACGCAACGGATCTCCCTATCTTATTAAGGACTGGAGAGGAAAAGCAGGGTACACCAAGATGCAGAATTATGTTCCAGATGAGCGTACTGCTTCTTCTGAAGATATAATTCAATTATCCCAAATCATCGATTTAACATCAAAAATGGATAGTAAGGGACGAATTCATTGGAATGTACCACAGGGTGACTGGACTATCGTGCGATTTGGCTATCAACCAACAGGCAGAAGCAATCACCCTGCACCTCCTGCAGGTAAAGGCTTAGAAATCGATAAATTCTCTAAGGAAGCAGTTGATTTCTTTTGGGATAAGTCAATATCGAAGATAATTGCTGCAGGAATTGATCAAGACAATAAAGCCTTGCAACATATTCTGATAGACAGCTATGAAGTAGGACATCAAAACTGGAACAAAACTTTTGAAAGTGACTTTAAAAAGATGAGGGGGTATAGTCCCATTCAGTTCTTACCGGCATTAACTGGCAGGATCATTGAAAGCACAGAGTTTTCAGAAAAGTTTCTCTGGGACTTCAGAAAAACAATCAACGATTTGATTGTTGAGAATTATTATGCCCATTTTGCAACTTTAGCTAAGAAAAACGGACTAAGCCTTTCAGCCGAAGCATACGGTCAGTTTGGAAATGCGAATGATTTCGATGCATCGGGCAAAGTGCATATCCCTATGGCAGAATGGTGGGCCTTGCATCCACAGGAAAATCATACTGCAACAGCAAAATTGGCTGCTTCAGCAGCGCACACTTACAATCGTAAATTTGCAGGAGCAGAAGCGTTTACCGGCAACCCGTCGCGTATATTTGAAGAAACTCCACGCAATTTGAAAGCTGAAGGAGATTATTTTATGTGTATGGGAATCAATCAGTTTAACCTACATGGATTTGCTCATGATCCCTACAATATTGCTCCCGGACTCGGATTA
>JANJXE010000369.1 GCA_024709185.1 Paludibacter sp. | reverse complement strand
GTAGCGTTTTTCTCTATTTTGCTGGCAGCCCTTTTCGATTTTATGGACGGTTTTGCCGCACGACTGCTACATGCCTATTCACCTATGGGAAAAGAACTCGATTCGCTTGCAGATGTAATCAGCTTCGGATTAGCTCCTGGTGCCATTGCATTTTCATTACTTGAACAAAGCAACCTGCCTGGCTGGGTGCGCTTTTCAGGGTTTATCATTCCTGTATTTTCGGCGCTCAGGCTGGCAAAATTCAATATCGACGAACGTCAAAGCGAATCGTTTATTGGGATGCCGACACCTGCAAATGCGATATTCTGGACAGGTATAAGTTTCTCGTTTTCTTCGTTATTAATCGTAAATCCGTGGATAACGCTCGTTGCAATTGGTGTCTTATCACTCTTACTGGTTTCAGAACTACCCATGCTGGCCCTTAAATTCAAAGGTGCCGGATGGAAAATAAACAGCACCCGTTACCTTTTTCTGGCAGGGTGTCTGTTGTTACTTGTTCTTTTTCAGCTGAATGCATTGTGGATGATTATAGTTTGGTACATCCATGCATCACTTATATTTCACAAGAAAATAGTCCTGAAATGAAAAATTATTCCTGTAACGAATTCCAGCCCTGAGCTCTTAGTTCAATCTCCTCCCCTTCACGACCAACTAGGTGAAGTCCCAGCTCCGGTTTTGTAATATGACCGATTATGCTCACACCTTCAAGAGGGATAACCTTATCATAATCACTGAGGGCGACAGTAAAGAGCAATTCATAATCCTCTCCACCATTTAGCGCAGCAGTTACAATACTGATATTCAACTCTTCAGCCATCACCGCAGCCTGGTAGCTTATGGGGATTTTATCTTCATAAATCCTGCAACCTGTTTTACTTTGTGAGCAAATATGCATGAGTTCCGAGGAAAGACCGTCGGAAATATCCATCATGGAAGTAGGTTTAATTCCTGCTTTTTCGAGCGCTTCAATAATATCCTTGCGTGCCTCGGGTTTTAACTGACGCTGTAAAATATAATCTTTACCGTCGAAATCGGGTTGCGTTGCACTTTCATTTCCGGAAAAGGCAATTTTTTCCCGCTCCAGCAACTGAAGTCCCATATAGGCAGAACCTAAATCACCGGAGACACAAATCAAATCGGTAGGTTGAGCTCCGTTACGGTACACAATGTTATCCTTCTCGCCCTCACCGATACAGGTAATGCTGATAGTGAGGCCGGTAAGTGAAGCTGAGGTGTCTCCACCAATCAAATCAACGCCATACTGTTTGCAAGCCAATGCTATACCATCGTATAACTGCTCTAAATCTTCCACCGAAAAGCGTTTCGACACTCCAAGCGAAACCGTAATTTGCTTCGGACGACCATTCATGGCATAGATATCCGAGAAGTTCACTACGGCTGCCTTGTAACCCAGATGTTTTAAAGGCACATATACCAAATCGAAATGAATACCTTCGAGGAGTAAGTCGGTAGTGACTAATACTTGTTTGGATGCATAGTCGAGCACTGCGGCATCGTCGCCTACTCCAACAAGTGAAGAAGAGTTGGTTAGAGGAAATTTTTCGGTGAGGCGGCGAATTAATCCGAACTCTCCAATTGAAGATATTTGAGTTACTGACATCTTATACAGGTATTTTATCGATTCTGTTTTGGTGTCTTCCTCCTTCAAAATCAGTAGAAAAGAAAACATCCAACATAGCAAAAGCTTCTTCTTTAGACACAAAACGGGCTGGCAACGAAAGCACATTTGCATTGTTGTGAAGGCGGGCTAGACGAGCAATTTCTACATTCCAGCTCAGTCCGGCTCGAATACCCGGATGCTTATTCACCGTCATGCTGATTCCATTTCCACTTCCACATATCGAAATCCCAAAATCAAACTCACCCTTTTCAACAGCAGCGGCCATAGGATGAGCAAAATCCGGATAATCAGAGCTTTCGGATGACCAGGCACCAAAGTCTTTAATCGATTGTACCTGTTTGTCGTTCAAATATAGAATTACATCCTGTTTGAGATCGTAGCCAGCGTGGTCGCTACAAATAGCAATAGAAGTCTGATTGAGAGGTTTCATACAAAAATACTTTTTATAATGGTTAATTAGTGATCCCAAAGGTATATACTATTACCAGTCAGGCAAACCGTTCCACATCTTTCACTGTTACCGATTTGCCACTCAGAATAATCAACCGTTCCACCACATTACGCAATTCGCGGATATTACCTGTCCAATTGTATCTTTTAAACAAATCTACGGCTTCTTTATCGAAGGGTTTCACAGGTATTCCCTGTTCGGAACAGATTAGCGACGCAAAATGTTCAACAAGCGGAGGTATATCCTCCTTTCGCTCCCGTAAGGGAGGCACATGAATTGGAATCACATTGAGCCGATGGTACAGGTCTTCCCTGAAATTTCCCTTTTCAATTTCCTCTTTTATATTCTTATTGGTTGCGGCAAAAACGCGCACATTCACTTTGATACTTTTATCGCTTCCCACACGTGTCAGTTCATTTTCCTGAAGTACACGCAGTACCTTTGTTTGAGCCGAGAGACTCATATCGCCAATTTCGTCAAGAAAAATAGTACCACCATCTGCCTGTTCAAATTTCCCAATGCGCTGTTTGATGGCCGATGTAAAAGCCCCTTTTTCATGACCAAAAAGTTCACTTTCGATAAGTTCAGATGGAATGGCAGCACAGTTCACTTCAACAAATGGCGCATTAGCACGGTTGCTTTGTTGAAAAAGCAGACGCGCCACTACTTCTTTACCGGTACCATTTTCACCTGTTATCATAACACGTGCTTCGGTAGGTGCTACTTTGTCTATCAGTTCACGAACATGCAAAATCGCCGGAGAATTCCCAATCATCTGGTACTGTCCGGATATTTTTTTACGAAGCACTTTCGTTTCGTTGACGAGTACCGATTTATCGAGAGCATTGCGTACCGAAATGAGCAGGCGTTGCAAATCGACCGGTTTTTGGACAAAATCGAAAGCTCCCTTTTTGATACATTCCACAGCCAGATCAATCGTACCGTGGCCGGAAATCATTACTACAGGAGCATCAATTTCATTCTTTTTCAACTGGGTGAGAAGCTCCATACCATCCATTTCAGGCATTTTTATATCCGAAAGAATGAGGTCGAAAGATTGAGAAAGAGCCAAATCAAGACCTTCGCGTCCGTTTTCAGCCAGTACAACCTTGTATTTTTCAAACTCCAGGATATCCTTCATGGTATTCCGGATACTCCGTTCATCGTCGATAATCAGTAGTTTTGCCATTGCTTAGCGAATCAAAGGTCGAATCCTATGTCAGGACGATAGTATTGGTTCTCAAATTTTATTTTACCTGCATTCCGATACGATACCGACAATGCTTCATCTTTGGTAGAACCATAGGAACTTATAGCAAGTACGCGTCCACCATTGGTAACCAGCTGGCCTTTGTGTAATTTTGTTCCTGCATGAAAAACAATGCTGTCGTTCACCTGCTCCAATCCGGAAATCAGTTTACCTTTTCCGTACTCTTCCGGATAACCTCCCGATACCTGCATGACAGTCACAGCACAACGTTCGTCAAACTCCACCGACTTTTGGCTGAGTGTACCATCGGCCACACCCTGAAGCAATTCCACCAGATCCGATTTCAAACGAAGCATCACCACTTCCGTTTCAGGGTCACCCA
>JANJXE010000364.1 GCA_024709185.1 Paludibacter sp. | reverse complement strand
TATGAAAGCTGCTGTAACAGTATCACGTGATATATTTCTCAGGGCAGGTTATAGCGCAAATGCTGAAATAATTTTCAGCAAATCTGAGAATGTGCTAACTGTTCCTGAAAGCTGTGTGAGTTTCAGCAACGATTCTGCTTTTGTCCATTTGTTGGTGGCAGATGAACCTCAGACTTTTGAGAAGAAACAGGTAAATACAGGCCTTTCGGATGGAATTAATATAGAAATAAAAGGTGGACTGAAATCGGGTGATAAAATCCGTGGATCGGAAATTCTTGAAAAGAAACAAGTTAATTAACATGTTATGATGAAAATTAAGCTAACCATAGTCTTGCTTTTAAGTGCCTTTGTAGTTGTACATCTGTCGGCTACATCAAAAGTGTTGTCATTGGAGCAGTGTGTTGATTCAGCGCTAACCTACAACCGGAATATCCGGCAACAGGAGCTGAATCGTGCAAGCAGAGATATTGCATACGAACAGGCAAGGGCCAACCTGCTTCCCAATCTCAATGCATCTGCCGGACAAAGTTTTATGTTTGGACGTTCGTTGATTGCCGATAATACCTACCGTGATGTCAACTCTTCTCAATCATCGTTTGGTATTGGTTCCAATGTAACCTTGTTTGATGGGATGCGTATGAAGTACAATATTGAGGCACGCCGGGCAGAATTGCTTGCATCGAAGGCCGATCTGGAGAAAATAAAAGAAGATATCCGGTTGAATGTGACCGTTGCCTATTTGCAAGTGTTGTTGTTAAAGGAAAACCGCCAGACTGCTGTTAGTCAGCTTGAACTTACCCGTCAGAAGGTTGAACAGCGAAGTGCATTGGTTACAGCCGGTAAACTTCCCGAAGGCGAATTGTTTGAACTGAATGCTCAATTGGCAAAGGAAGAGCTTAATCTCACCCGGGTGGAAACGCAGTTGAAACTGGCTTTGCTTGATCTGGCCCAGATTATTGAACTCAACGATTTTGAAAATCTGGATGTGGAATTGACCGCCGCCATGAAAGAAGCTGAATTGAAAATACTGTCGGCAAATGAAGTGTATCAATCTGCTTTACTAAGCCGACCGGAACTGAAAGCTGCTGAATACAGGTTAATGGGAAGTCTTAAAAATGTAGAAATAGCCCGTGCTGCTTACCTACCAACCCTGAATTTTGGCGCCCAGGTAAGCACTGGTTATTACAACCTGGCAGGCGTACCCAACAATTCATTTAGTCAGCAAAGCAGAGATAACCTGAGTACTAACCTGGGCTTCAACCTGCAAATACCGATTTTCAACCGCTTTACGACCCGTAATCAGGTGGCAAATTCAAAACTGGCCGTGGAAAACAGTCGTATTGAAATTGAAAACACCCGAATTCAGTTACGTAAAACAATAGAACAGGCTTATCAGAATGCATTGGCAGCTCAGGCCCGGCTTAGTGCGGCCCGTCGTTCGGAACGTGCATCACAGGAAGCTTATCGGTATGCTGAGCAAAAATACGAAGCAGGTAGGGCTTCGGTCTATGATCTTTATTCGGCAAAGGCTAATCTGGCACAGGCCATTTCTGAGCTTAGCCAGTCGAAGTACGAGTATATTTTACGAATTAACGTTTTAGAATTATTAAAATGAATGCAGAAAACATCAAATCTCAAATGCGCAAAGGCTATCTTGAATATTGCATATTGCTGATATTGAAAGAGAAACCTTCGTATGCATCCGATATTATTACTGAATTAAAGGATGCAAAGTTAATTGTGGTGGAAGGGACTTTATATCCTTTGCTCACCCGGCTGAAAAATGCCGAACTGCTCGATTACCGGTGGGAAGAATCGACACAGGGTCCCCCCCGTAAATACTACGAAATGACCAACAATGGCCAGCTTTTTCTGGAAGAACTGGAAAAGGCCTGGGAAGAAATTAATTTAGTTATTCATCGTCTAAAAAGTAATAAAATCGAACGTATATGAAAAAAACATTCACCGTCAATTTAAATAATGTCGTTTTCCATATTGATAACGACGCTTATGAAGCACTTCAACAGTATTTAAATGAAGTGGAAAACCGCCTTTCAGAAGGCGAAAAACGCGAAGTAATGGCCGACATCGAGGCTCGCATTGCTGAATTGTTCACCGAAAAACTCGACAAAGGTAAAAATGTGATAAACCTCGAAGATGTAGAGGCTGTTATTGCTATTCTGGGTAAACCAAATCAGTTTGCATCCGACGATGAAGAACCACAGGCTAAAGCAAGTGAAACTTCTTCAACAAGTGGCGAACGGCCAAGCCGTAAATTTTACCGTGATCCTGACAATGCCGTATTGGGTGGTGTAGCTGCTGGTTTAGCAGCGTATCTCGGATGGGATTTGGCCATTATACGCATTATTCTTGTAGTTCTGGTAATCATATCCTACACTACTTTAATACCTATTTATATTATAGTGTGGATTGTAGCACCAGCTGCACGTACCGTAGCTCAGAAACTCGAAATGCAGGGCGAACCGGTTACTGCAGATCGCATCAAAGAGGAAATCAATAATATGAAAAATTATGTGAACAGCGAACAGTTTGAACAGAAGACCAATTCTGTTGGTAGTCGATTGGGCGAGGTGTTCAGTGGAATCTTTAAGGTTCTATTTGGCATTATGGGTGCTTTCATGGCATTTGTAGGATTTATCGTGTTGGGTTCACTGCTTTTTGTACTTTCATTGTTTATTTTCGAACCTTCCGTGCTGACTGGTTTTACTCCGGATATTCACATGCTTACACCTACTCAGGCCACGTTAATGGTCATTTCGTTGCTATTGGTTGTTGGCATCCCGGTTTTTGGAATTATTTATGGTGCAATCAGAATCCTTACAGGAAAGAAAAAATCCAATAAACCACTGGGCTGGATTATGTTTATTTTATGGCTGGCAGGTATATTTTTGATTGCAGGTATTTCGGCAAAAACAGTTGTGAATGTGGTACGAGGTGATAACGACCAGTTTAGTTTCTACTGGCAGGATGATACAAACGAAATTGCCACAAACCAGCAATTAACTGTAAATGATTTTCATTCCATAGATGTGTCGGGAAATATCAAAGTGGAAATGACCAGGGATTCGCTTTTCTCGGTACAGGCAACTGGTGGACCTACTGCATTATCTCACCTTCATGCAAAAGTCACCGATGGGGTATTGCGCTTGAGTACCAGTCGCTTTCATGTAAATCGTGATCTTACGGTATTTGTTGTAATGCCTGAACTTCGCTCGCTCAGAGTGAGCGGAACCAGCGAAGTAAATAGTTATAATTTATTTACAACCGATTATTTAAACCTCGATTTATCGGGTATGAGTAAAGCTGATTTGAATGTTCACGTGAATAAGGAATTACGGATTCAGCAATCGGCGGCTTCTCAACTCGACCTCGAGGGTATGGCCTATCGCATGGACTATGAGAGTTCGGGTGCTTCGCAGTTGGATGCCAACGAGCTCATTGTACACAATGCGCGTGTGAAAGGTGCGGGACTGGTCGATTTAAAAACAAATGTTACCGATTCACTTGATGTACACATGTCGGGTACTTCACACTTTAAAAATCGCTATCGCCCGGTATACCATCATCAGGAGGTATCGGGTGCTGCCAGTGTAGGATTCAATTAATATCTTCCATTCCATAGGAAACGCAACCAATCGCCGAGTTTTTTCTCGGCGTTGTTGTTTTGTACCTGCCAGATTCGGTGCGATTTCAATTCATCGGGCATAAACTGCTGATCGATAAAGTGATTTGGAAAGTCGTGAGAATATTTGTAATTGGTACCGTAGTTCAGTTCTTTCATCAACTTAGTGGGTGCATTGCGTAGATGTAGAGGTACAGGCAAATTACCGGTATTTTCAACAAGTGCAAGTGCATCATCAATGGCCAGATAAGCGGAATTGCTTTTAGGTGATGCAGCAAGGTAAACCGTTGTTTCTGCCAGGATAATCCTTCCTTCCGGCCATCCGATTTTGTGAAGGGCATCAAAACAGGCATTGGATAGGAGAAGTGCATTGGGATTGGCTAGTCCGATATCTTCAGCGGCCGAAATCAACAACCTTCGTGCAATAAATTTGGGATCCTCACCGCCGGCAATCATACGTGCAAGCCAATAAATTGCTGCGTCGGGATCGCTTCCACGAATGGATTTGATGAAGGCAGAAATTATGTCATAATGTATTTCACCATCTTTATCATAAGCCATCGGGTTTTGCTGCAGCCGTTCAGTTACAGTTTTATTTGTAATTCGAATTTCATCGGTGTTATTTGCTGAACAAACCAAGTCGATAATATTGAGTAATTTACGAGCATCACCACCAGAAAACCGAAGTACTGCATCGGTCTCTTCTACCACAACATTGAGTTTCTTTAATTCATTATCGGTTGTGAGTGCACGATCCATTAATTCAAGCAAATCTTCCTTCTCAAGGGCTTTCAATACATACACCTGACAACGGGAGAGTAGTGGAGTAATAACTTCAAACGACGGATTCTCGGTTGTAGCCCCGATTAATGTAACAGTGCCATTTTCAACAGCCCCTAGTAAAGAGTCCTGTTGCGATTTACTAAACCGGTGAATTTCATCAATAAAAAGGATCGGACTTACACCCTGGGCAAACATTCGGTTCGCTTTGGCTTTTTCAATCACTTCGCGCACATCTTTCACCCCGGAAGTCACCGCACTAAGAGTATAAAATGGGCGATCGAGCTGATTGGCAATAATTCTGGCCAACGTTGTTTTGCCAACTCCGGGAGGTCCCCAAAGAATGAAAGAAGCAATACGTCCGGTTTCTATCATTTGACGTAAAATAGCTTTTTCCCCTACGAGGTGTTTTTGTCCGATATAATCGTTTAATGTTGATGGCCTTAATCGCTCTGCAAGTGGTTGCATGGTGTTCTAATACTAGGATGAACTGCAAAAGTAGAAAAAAATATAATATAAAAAGGGAAGTTTTGCTGTTTCGATAATTATTCCGATATTTGCAGGCTCAAAAATTAATTTTAGTTGTAGAAATGACAAACAATGAAAACTGGCAGGAACGCCCTAAAAGAGTGGGTTCCGGTGCCGGCCGTGATGGTAAACCATTTGAAAAAAGAGATGTAAGATCGATACTGAAAGGTACGAGAGGCGCTGCGAAATTCAGCCCTAATCAATCTCGTGATAATGATCGTCCGTCGTTCAAGCCGGATTTTAGTAAAAGGGAAGAGAATAAACAAAACTTTGAAAACAGGGAGCAACGTCCTTACGAACGCAGAGAATCCCGTCCCTATGAAAATCGTGAACATCGTTCCTACGATAACCGCGAGCAACGTTCTTATAACCCGAATCGCGAACCACGCCCTTATGACAACAACCGTGAATCGCGTCCGTATACCAGCAATCGCGAATCGCGCCCTTACGATACTAACCGGGAAAATCGTCCGTTTGAGCGTCGTGAATCGCGTCCTTTTGAACGCCGTGAAGGGGGTGGTGGATTTTCATCCGACCGCGATTCAACAGGTCGCCCACGCTTTAAGAGTCGTCCCCAGGATGGTTCGGCACCCGCAGGTAGTGGTCGCCAGCGTATTACTTTACGTAAATCCGGTGAATCCTCCGATGGGAATTATGTTGAAACGCGCTTTGATACCCGCGATACAACTGGCCGTCGACCGCGCATCCGTTCCGGAAATGTGGATCCAAACGCAAAATATAGCAAGAAAAAACAACTAGAATATCGTCGTAACGAGGTAGATTTCACCAAGCCGGTTCGACTGAATAAGTTTTTAGCCAATGCAGGTATCTGTTCTCGTCGTGAAGCCGATGAGTTTATCCGTACCGGCGTTATTACTGTTAATGGAGAATTGGTTACAGAAATGGGCGTAAAAGTAATGCATTCCGATAAGGTAATGTTCCATAATCAGTTGGTACGATCGGAGCGCAAGGTTTACATTCTGTTAAATAAACCAAAAGATACGGTTACAACATCTGAAGATACACACGAGCGCCGCACAGTTCTCGATCTTGTGAAGCATGCATGCAGCGAACGTATTTATCCGGTGGGCCGACTCGACCGTAACACTACTGGAGTTTTATTGTTGACAAATGATGGTGATCTTGCATCCAAGCTTACTCATCCGAAATACGATAAAAAGAAAATTTATCACGTAACTCTGGATAAACCACTCGAAATTCCAGATTTCGAAGCTGTTTTGTCAGGTGTAACACTCGACGATGAGAAAATTGCTGCCGATGAACTGAATTTTATAAAGGATGATGATTTCCGTCAGGTAGGTATTCAGATCCATTCCGGACAAAACCGAGTTGTTCGCAGGATTTTTGAAAAACTGGGATATAAGGTAGTTCGACTCGACAGGGTGTTCTTTGCTGGTTTAACTAAAAAGAACCTACCACGTGGGAAATACCGCTTCCTAACAGAACGGGAGGTTAATATGTTAAAAATGGGAGCTTACGAATAAATCTCCAAAACAATTTCAAAAACTCCCTTGCTGGTCGCGAGGGAGTTTTTTTATAGTATATGCTTAAAAACCAATCCATAATGAGCAGGCTGTTGCGCTGGGTCCGGAATTTGATTGTGGTATTTTTTACCGTATCAATTGGTTGGACCATTCTTGCAGGTTTTCTGCCAGTGCTGGTCACGCCCTTAATGATCATACGATCAGTGGAAGCTGTGTTGGACGGTAAAACACCAAAAAACAGTAAAGAATGGGTTCCTATTGAAAAAATATCTCCTCATATGGCTCAGGCAGTTATTGCATCTGAAGATAATCTGTTTTTGGAACACAGTGGGTTTTCGATCGATGATATTAAAAAGGCCCTACAGCAAAACCAAAAAGGTAAACGCATAAGGGGTGGTAGTACAATTTCGCAGCAAACAGCCAAAAATGTTTTTTTATGGAACAAACGTTCCTATGTCCGGAAGGGCTTAGAAGCGTATTTCACGGTTCTAATTGAACTTTTCTGGTCAAAACAACGCATTATGGAGGTGTATCTCAATGTAATTGAAATGGGAGATGGCATTTATGGTACACAGGCGGCAGCCATGGAATATTTTGGCAAAGATGCATCGAAGCTTACCAGGCGTCAGGCTGCTGCAATTGCAGTTTGCCTGCCTAATCCACGCAAATTCAGTCCTGTCAATCCATCTTCATACATTCCCCGTAGAACCAATGCAATTGTATCACTGATGGAGAAACTACCTCAGCATCAGTTTGATGGATACGATTCTTCGAACAAAAACAACTAATCATGGACAATCAAACGATACTATTTCAGGATTGGGGGACTATTGAGTACAACGAAGCTTGGCGTGACCAGGAAAAGTTGTTTAATCAGTTGCTCGAGCAAAAACAGGCCGGTAAACCTACTTCCAACTACCTGGTTTTTTGTGAACATCCTCACGTTTATACTTTAGGAAAAAGTGGCAATGAACAGAACTTGTTGTTGAATTATATCCAGTTACAGGCCCGGCATGCTGCATTCGTGCATACCAACCGTGGGGGCGATATTACGTATCACGGTCCGGGTCAATTAGTAGGTTATCCGATTTTCGATTTGGCCAATTTTGGAATAGGTTTGCGGCAGTATATTGAATGGCTGGAAGATGCTATCATCGAATTTGTAGCGTTGTATGGTCTTAAAGGAGAGCGTATGAAAGGAGCTACCGGTGTATGGCTCGATACCGACACCGTACGGGCCCGTAAAATTTGTGCAATCGGTGTGAGAAGTTCACGTTACGTAACCATGCATGGCTTTGCATTAAATATCAATACCGATTTAAGCTATTTTTCGCACATCAATCCCTGTGGTTTTACCGACAAGGGAGTTACATCCCTGGGTGTTGAAACAGGCGAAGAAATCGACTTTGTAGCTGCCGGCAAGCAATTGAGAAATATTATTGAAATGAAATTCAACCTGTGAATATTCACATTTTCAGCGGAATAACTTTTTTGACGAAAAATAGTTGATTTTTTTTGAAAAATAATTTGCTGGAGATAAAAAAACCAATTATCTTTGCAGTCCCTTTTGAGAGGAAAGGTGAAATTACGCTCTTTGAAATGATGCAATGAACAAGACAATGTAGTATAAGATAATGGGAAAAATAAAATGAAGTCTTTGTCGATAGTTATTAGCGATAATAACAGGAAGAGACGCCAGGCTAATAGAACAGCAT
>JANJXE010000540.1 GCA_024709185.1 Paludibacter sp. | reverse complement strand
CTTATACCAACCTTTATTAACTCAGAGAGCTTTATATTATCAATTTGAAATATGTCTTTATAGGGATCTTCATCAAAAATTATTGCTTTTTCTTTAGAATTCAATACGCCTCTTGAATGTGTAGACAATACTGTATTAGCTCCATTGTTGCACCTTTTCAATTCGTTAATGTAGTTCTTAGCCAATTCAATATCAACTTCATTATTAAATTTATCCGGTACTTTATTTGATAATTCCTTAAGAACAGCATGGACTTCATAATTTCTACCCGTATCATAGAATTTTTTAATTTTTTCTCTTAATGATTTTGATTGAAATCCGGGCAATTCTGGCACTACAGTGTGAGCACAATTCATCCTCTTAGAAATCTCGTTTTTCAATTGATGAGTTGGGAAATATATAATTTGATTTTGAATATTTGTTAAGGCTTCTGTTTTCCCAAGTCCAGTAAACACCTTAAAGAGGTAAATATTATTATTGTCAGAATTGATAGCATCTTCAAAACTTAGTTTAAATACACTTTCTGCTTCTGCTAATGTAATCAATTCAGGTTTGTCCATGATCTCAACATGACCATTAAAATTTACTGTAGCGTTGATAATATTGGTATGAAAGTGATCTTGAACATAGGGGCTAAAGTTAGATAATCGTTGAGGCAGATAGCCATAATGTTTAATCAATTGAAATATCGCAAAATCATATGTATCATAGTGAGTGCTACCATTCTGATTAAAGAACTGCATTTTATCTTTCATATATCTGAAACCACCCTTTGTCCAAAATAAATTTGTGGCTATGCCAAACAATTCTTTATACTTAAGATGTTTACCCATATTAAAATCATTAAGAATACTAATTGTATTAATAGCTAATGTTCGTTTAAAAGCATTTTTCTTAAGATTCTCAAGTTTTTTTCTATAAACAGTAAGTTCTTCATTATTATAACCTGTCTGAAAACGGGTATCTCTATTATATACTCTTGTTAGGAACACCCCTTTTTCGACAAGTTTTCTAGTATGACCATGATCACTAGCTATTGCATCACAACTTATCATCTGAATAATGCTATCGAGAGTAACCGGTTTATTGGTTAAAACTGTTAGATCTTTGCCTCCAAAAAAGAATCTACCAGCATCATTACATGCTTGATCTGCTTCATTAAAATAGTTTAATAGTCCTTTTCTGATTGTATTTGCCAATTCGTAATCGTAAATTGGTTCTTTCAACAAAATCACTATTCTAAATCGTGGTAGAATATGTTTTTTGTTTTCGCCTAGCGTATGGTAGAAAAAGTTTGGAGTAATGCCAAACCTATTGAACTTCTCTAAAGCATCATCTATAGAAATACTTTCGTCGAAATCTAAATAAAATCCTTGTTGACTTTCCCAAGTTTTATTGCTAATAGTTGATCCGGAAAAAGTAGAAGGTGAGAATGTGTAGCTGTAAGGGCTATTCGTGTATTCAACTAATTCGGTAAAGGTTACACCACTAGTTATCATGTGTTTTTTTAGATAACCCACGTGAGAGTCTGTTGGTTTTTTTCTTATTTTTACAGGAGTAACTGAAAAATTGAATAATTGTTGATTGATTGTTGTTTC
>JANJXE010000351.1 GCA_024709185.1 Paludibacter sp. | reverse complement strand
CCAGCCTCCATGTGAAAAATCGGAATATGGCGTTTTTTAGCCGCAATAGCACACAGGCAGGAATTGGTATCGCCCAGTACAAGAAATGCATCGGGTTTCACTTCTTCAAGCACAGGTTCAATTGCAATCAGTATCATTCCTGCGGTAGAGGTAGCATTTGCACCGGCCGCATTCAAAAAATGGTCGGGTTTCCGTAAACCAAGATCTTCAAAAAACACTTCATTTAGCTCGTAATCATAGTTTTGTCCCGTATGCACTAACACATGCTCGATAGCCGGGCTGGCATCCAGTTTCTGCAGTACACACGAAAGGCGGATAATCTCAGGACGGGTGCCTACAACCGTCATTACTTTTAATTTCTTCATCATATATTTGAATACAATCGGTTTTTTGATACTAATAATTTATACTACCACGAAGTAAGTATCGGGATTAAAGCGATCGAATACCTCGTTTACCCACATTACTGTAACCATATCAGTGGTTCCCAGGTTTTGAATATTATGAGTATATCCTACAGGAATATCAAGCACTTCCAGTTTTTCGCCTGAAACAAAATACTCAATAATTTCTTCAGAGTCGATCTTACGAAACCGGATTACCCCTTGTCCACTTACAACCAGGAACTTCTCATTTTTGGTATGATGCCAGTGATTTCCCTTGGTGATACCGGGCCGGGAGATATTCACTGAAACCTGGCCCCTTTCTGACGATTTCAGAAATTCGGTAAACGAACCCCGCTCATCAACATTCATTTTCAAGGGATAGCTAAACGCATCGGTGGGTAAATAACTCAGGTAAGTTGAATACAGTTTTTTTGTAAAGGCATCACCCATATCAGGCACTTCCAGTGTGGTACGACTATCCCGGAAAGAATAAAGCAATTCTGCAATCCTCCCCAGTTCAATGGTATGAACGGGCGACACTTCTTCAAAATCAACAGTACAAACGAGATCAGTTCGTTCCATGCATTGAATAAACATACGAACCACATCGTCGATATACACCAACTTCATGATTACCGATGGATCGTTGATTTGCACAGGTAGATTTCGGGCGATATTATAACAAAAAGTGGCTACTGCACTGTTATAATTGGGCCTGCACCACTTGCCAAATACATTGGGCAATCTGAAAATAAACACCTCGGCACCTGTTTCGGTAGCATAACTACGCATTAGTTCTTCGCCGGCTTTCTTGCTCAACCCATAGGGATTATCGAGCGCTGCCTGAGTTGATGAAGTAATCAACACCGGAGCTTTGTTTGCGTGTTTACGCAACGAATCGAGCAATACTGAAGTAAAGCCAAAGTTTCCTTTCATAAATTCTCCGGGATCCTGAGGCCGGTTAACTCCCGCCAGATGAAACACAAATTCGCATTCACGGGTGTAGTCATCGAGCAACGAAGGGTCGGTGGAGACATCGTAAAGCATTAAATCATGGTAACCCTGATTGCGAAGCTGAGCTGTAAGATTGCGGCCTACAAATCCATCCGAGCCTGTAATCAATATCTTCATAGAATCAACTCCTTTCTTAGCAACCGGAGCTTGTACATATAATCTAACATCCTTTTTATTTCTGTTTAGTTCAAAGTTCTTTCAAAAAAACCAATTGCAAAGATAATTCTAATATCTTTGCATACAAAAAAATAAAGTATCACTGTATGCAAAACGAACAGTTCCCGATAGTCGATTCTGCAGGAAATGTCATAGGTAAGGCCAGTCGTGCCGAATGTCATTCCGGATCTTTCCTTCTACATCCCGTTGTACACCTTCATGTTGTTAACTCACAGGGAGAGCTGTACCTTCAAAAACGGGCTGCTACCAAAGATGTTCAACCCGGCAAATGGGACACATCGGTGGGTGGGCACATCGATTATGGTGAAACAACCGAACAGGCCCTTCACAGGGAAGCCCGTGAAGAGCTGGGCATTTCGGGATTTAAACCGGTTTATCTTTCGACGTATACGTTTACTTCCGAAATAGAGTCTGAACTGGTATACAGTTACTTTACCCAGTGGGATGGAGAACTGTTGCCTGATCCCGAAGAGATTGAAGAGGGTCGTTTCTGGTCGTTAAACGAACTGTTATCCTCCATGGGAAAACATCTTTTTGCGCCCAATTTCGAAGACGAATTCATGCGATTGCATCGCGAGTCCCTGCTACCACTGCGTTAATTTCTACCACTTCGATTTTCCGGTTGTAACTAATTAACCAATTGTATCGTAGGTGATTCCATTTTCCTTCAACTCATTGCGTTCGTATATATTCCGTCCATCAATCACCAGTGGATTATTCATGCTGCGTTTAATAATTTTCCAGTTAGGCAGTCGGAACTCTTTCCATTCTGTAACTAAAAACAGCGCATCGGTATCGAGTACAGTATCGTAAATATCAGCTGCGTAGTAAATCCTATCGAGAGGTAAATCGCCAAACTGCCTGTGCAATGTATGTTTTGCTTCAGGCATTGCCACCGGATCGAACACCCGTATCGATGCTCCCGCCTCCAGCAATTTTCGAATCAGCTCAAGCGAAGGAGCCTCACGCATATCATCGGTATTGGGTTTAAAGGATAAGCCCCAGATTGCAAACACTTTGTCCCTGAGGTCCTCTTCAGGAATATATCGAAGAAGTTTTCTGTAAAGAATTCGCTTCTGATCATCGTTTACATCCTCAACAGCCCGAAGCACCCGCAGGTTATACCCATTCTGCTGAGCAGTGTGCAAGAGGGCTTTTACATCTTTCGGGAAACAAGAGCCTCCATATCCACATCCAGGATAGAGAAATTTACTGCCAATTCGGGAATCGGTGCCTATACCCTGACGGACCATTGAAACGTTTGCACCCAGCAGTTCGCAAAGATTAGCAATATCGTTCATAAAGCTAATGCGGGTAGCCAGCATCGCATTGGCAGCGTATTTGGTTAACTCGGCAGAAGGAATATCCATAAAAATGACCCGGAAATTGTTGAGAAGGAAAGGTCTGTACAAACGGGTCATCAGCTCGCGGGCACGTTCGCTTTCCACACCAACCACCACACGGTCGGGGCTCATGAAATCCTTAATGGCATCTCCTTCTTTTAAAAATTCAGGGTTCGAAGCTACATCAAAATTAATCGTAACTCCTCTGGCATCAAGTTCTTCCTGCACTACCTGCCGAACCAGTTCGGCAGTTCCTACAGGCACTGTACTTTTCGTTACCAGCAACACATAATCGGAAATATTTTGCCCGACAGTCCTGGCAACATCCAGCACATACTTCAGGTCGGCGCTACCATCTTCATCCGGGGGCGTACCTACCGCACTGAAAATTACCTGCACATCCTGCAAAACATCTGTTAACCGCGTTGTAAAATGCAAGCGATTCGAATTGACATTGTGTGTCACCAGACCTTCCAGACCAGGCTCGTAAATTGGAATAATTCCGTTTTTAAGATTTTCGATTTTTTGTTCATCGATGTCAACACAGGTAACATCCAGACCCATTTCGGCAAAGCATGCACCGGAAACCAATCCAACATAACCTGTTCCTACAATTGCTATTTTCATACGGTAATGATTGATTTTAAATATCTTTTATATCATCCTGATAATACTGGAAATATGTACCATCGGTTTTTTTCTTTTTCCTGCTCGTTGAACCATAGCCGTAACCATACCCGTAGCCATAACCATAGCCATACCCGTAACCATAGCCTTCCTGGTTACCGTATTTCCGGCTATTGCCATACGCATACTTTCGCGAATAATACCTCGAATAGCTATTGGCTCGCATCTCAACATCATTTAATATAGAATAGAAATGATGTACATTGTCGGCCCTGAGCTGAGTAGTAAGCGTGCGAAGAAATTGCTTATGCGATTTATCGCTGCGGATAATAAACAGATTGACATCAGATATATCGGCAAAAGCGTACGCGTCGGCTACTACGCCAATCGGACTGGTATCCACAACAATAAAATCGTAATGCTCACGCAGCTCCGTCATTAATTCTGACAATCGTTCCGACCGAATTAATTCACCTGCATTGGGAGGAACTGTTCCGGCAGGAAGAAAATCGAATTCAGCTCCTTCGGGGCGTACCAGAATATCCTCGAGACGACACTGTCCGGCGAGGTAATTGGTGATACCCTTTTCATTACAACAACTAAGACGATTATGAATACTGGGTTTTCGTATATCAAGGTCTATCAGCAGTACTTTCTGACTGGCCAACGCATATACTCCCGCAAGGTTTATACTGAAATAGGTTTTACCATCGCCCGACTCTGAGGAGGTGACCATGATTGTAATGGCTGATTTTCGCTGCGTTATAAACTCGACACGTGTACGAATGATGCGGAACATTTCGGTGAATGAGGAACGGGGGTTCATGCCGACAATATACGGACCTACCGAATTGGTGTGTCGAATTATACCGATGAGCGGGAAGGCCGAATATTTCTCAACATCCCTTACTGTCATCACCTTAACATTAAGTAATTCTTTCACAACCACAAAGCCTGCAGGTACCACAAGCCCAAGCAATAGAAATAACATCGTGGTTTTTGGCCGGTCACCGTCGTTGGTAACGCTGATTACACGTGCTTTATCGAGGATGTTATTATCTGGCGTATTGGAAGCCTTAAGAATCTGCGCTTCAGCTCGTTTTTGAAGAAAGAGGGTGTAATAGCTATCGTTCATCTTATAGCGGCGTTCAATCTCAATCATTTCCAGCTCTTTAGCAGGTAATTGATTAATCTCCTGCTGCACAACAGCCAGTCGTCGGTTCAAATCACGGCGCTGGATATCAATCGACACCTGCATATTCTTAACAATCTCATTGATTGCGCTTTTTACCGTTTCAATCTCCCTGGTATATTTAACGTGGAATACACTTTTTTCCGGCAGTTCGGCCCGCTTCATGATTAACTCATTAATTTGTTGTACCAATGCCATCAGCATGGGTTCGTTTACCCCAAGATTGGTTGGCGCTACTATCGAACCATCCTGAAGGTTGGTTTTAATGTATTTCACAAGGTAATCCAGGTAACTCTCCTTCAGTTTCAACTGATTAATTTCGGTATCATAGGCATTTGCTTTCGCAATCAGATCGCCCGAAAAACTGCCTACGTCGATAATCTGGTTTTTACGACGAAAAGAAGTCATTTCATCTTCGGATGTGGTTAGCGACTCCGAAACACTGGCCAGCTGCTCATCGATAAATTCTATGGTCTTAATTGCTGCATCGTTTTTTCGTTCCAGATTGGAAATAAGATACACCTCGCAAAGCTTGTTGATAAAGTCGACATCGCGTGCAGGTGTTTCACTTGCCAGGGATATTTCGAGTACGGATGATCCTTCCATCACATAATTGAGTCGTAAACGCGATGAAAAATCGGAAATCAGCGACTCCCGGCTTCGAAACATAAAATAAATATCACGTTTTCCATAGAAACCACTGGCACGCTGTGCAGTTATAAAGAACAAATTGTGTTGAAGCGACTTTCCCAGTTTACCTTTGAGTTTAAACCCGGCTTGAAGGACTTCTTCTTCTTCAGTAATGACCATATTATCAGAATCGTCGACCGATAATTTAAACAATATGCCATACGCTTCGGGCGAAATATAATCGGCATGAATTGTGATGGGCGACTGCGCATACAAATTACGTACTTTAAACCTACCTTTGGAGATATAATCAATCTCCAGTTGTGGTAAACTGTCGACTACCCGGCCCAACAAATCATAAGAACCAAGCATGATAACCTGGTTATTGATATTTCGGTAGGCATCCTGAATCCCGAAACCCTGCATCATCACCTGAGCGCTGTTCATCATTGAACGACTATCGTCGATGATAACCGAACCGGTCGATTTATACACCGGCAACCATTTCCGGTTTTGCATGTACGATAAACCGAAAGCCACGATTAATCCGATAATAAATAAATACCAGTGAGCGGCAAAATGCATGAGCCACTCCATAATATCAAAACCTGATTCTTCTTCAGCAGGCATTGTTCTTTCGCGTTTTTTTTCTTCTTTTTCCATGTTGAATGTCTACGTTTACCGGATATAATAAAATACCGTTAACATTAGTGTTAGCGAGGATGTAATCAAACCGATAAATGATCCGTAATTGTCAACCTTCCAAAAGCTGGACGCTGCTTTTTGAACATAAAGTATATCGTTAGGGTAAATATAATAATACTTCGAATTGATAAGACTTGCCGGTCGAATATCAAATTCTAAAATCTCTGTTCCATTGACCGATTCACGTACTATCCTCACCTTTTTGTGATCGCCCGAACGGTGCAGGTCTCCCGACATCGACAAGGCCTGATAAATGGTAAGCCTTTCCTTAAAAATCGGGAAAACACCCGAGCCTGCTTCACCGATTACAGTGAAATTCTTATTGGCAAGTGCAAGGGTGATTGCTGCATCGGGTAAAATCTCCCTGAAGCGTTTTTCGACCACTCTCGATGCTTCTTCTATGGTCATTCCTTCAACAGGAATACTTTTAATGTAAGGTAAATCAATTGTGCCGTCGGGATAAATCCTGTACGACATAACATGCTGGCTGTTCGACACATATTGATCACTCAGCAGCAGGCGCGATATCGTAACATCAGAACTGATTAACCTGAAAATTACTTCATCATTCACCCGAAGTCGATAAGGAGTAAACTCCTGTGATTCATAAACAGGCAATCGACGATTTTTCTCCTGAAGCAGTCCTACGCTTTTGTAATTGTAAC
>JANJXE010000325.1 GCA_024709185.1 Paludibacter sp. | reverse complement strand
GTGGAAACCACACTACGGATTATTGAACGGATTGAAAAGCGGGTAGCCCGTGATAAGTTTGTCACAACCAATGAGTTGAATGCTATACTTAAAGAAGAAATTGCTGGTTTGCTCTCCGAAAATAATTCGCAATCGCCCATTGATTTTACCGATACTCTGCCTGCAAGTCCGTATGTGATAATGGTGGTTGGGGTGAATGGTGTAGGTAAAACCACTACGATTGGAAAGCTGGCTTATCAGTTTACCAACGCAGGTAAAAAAGTATACCTTGGTGCAGCCGATACCTTCCGTGCAGCAGCTGTTGATCAGCTGGTTATCTGGGGCGAACGTACCGGGGTACCGGTAATTAAGCAAAAAATGGGTTCCGATCCTGCTTCTGTGGCGTTTGATACGCTCTCATCTGCCAAAGCAAACAATGCAGATGTGGTAATTATTGATACAGCCGGAAGGTTGCATAATAAAGTCAACCTGATGAACGAGCTCACTAAAATAAAAAACGTAATGCAGAAAGTAGTGCCCGATGCACCACACGAAGTTTTACTGGTGCTCGATGGCTCAACGGGTCAGAATGCATTTGAACAGGCTAAGCAATTTACGAAGGCAACTGATGTAACAGCGCTCGCAATTACAAAGCTGGATGGAACCGCAAAGGGAGGTGTGGTGATTGGAATTTCGGATCAGTTTAAAATTCCGGTGAAATACATTGGCCTTGGAGAGGGGATGGAACACTTGCAGGTGTTCGACAAAAATGAGTTTGTAAATACACTATTTGAGGAGTGAAAAAAGGAAAAGTTGATATAGTTACGCTGGGTTGTTCGAAAAATCTGGTCGATTCGGAACAGCTCATGCGTCAGTTTGATGCGCTGGGATATACAGTGAGTCACGACTCGCCCGTACACGACGGTGAAATTGTAATTATAAATACCTGTGGTTTTATTGGCGATGCCAAGGAAGAAAGTGTGAATACAATTCTTCAGTTTGCTCAGCGTCGTAAAGAACTTCAGATGGATAAACTCTTTGTGATGGGTTGCCTGTCGGAGCGTTATCAGAAAGAACTGGAACAGGAAATTCCGGAAGTAGACAAGTTTTATGGTAAGTTTAATTATACAAATATTCTTACCGATTTGGGAAAAGAATACAGGGCTGATTTGCGATTGGAGCGTACGCTGACTACTCCCGGACATTTTGCCTACCTGAAGATTTCTGAAGGGTGCAACCGTAGCTGTACCTATTGTGCAATTCCGATTATTACCGGTCGCCATCGTTCGCGATCAATGGAAGATATCGTTGGAGAAGTAAAAGCGCTGGTTGCGAAAGGAGTGAAGGAGTTTAATGTGTTAGCGCAGGATTTATCGTCCTATGGGCTCGATAAATACAAAGCACAGAAATTACCGGAGTTGATTGAACGAATTTCCGATATCCCCGGAGTGGAATGGATTCGGTTGCATTATGCCTATCCTGCTCATTTCCCTTACGATATACTGCGTGTGATGCGCGAACGCGATAATGTGTGTAGTTATCTGGATATTGCACTTCAACATATCAGCGATAGAATGCTTACAACGATGCATCGTCATATCACCAAAGCGCAAACTTATGATCTGATTCGCCGTATTCGTGAGGAAGTTCCGGGAATTCACCTGCGCACAACCATGCTGGTGGGACATCCTGGTGAAACGGATCAGGATATTGAGGAGTTGAAGGATTTTTTACGTTTTGCACGCTTCGAACGATTGGGTGCCTTTGCCTATTCACATGAGGAAGGAACGTATGCCTACAACCATTATCAGGATGATATTCCCGAAGAAGTAAAACAGGCAAGGCTTGATGAGATCATGCGCGTTCAGCAGGGAATAGCCGCTGAAATCAATGCGGCAAAAGTCGGGTCAACGCTTAAAGTGATGGTCGACCGCATGGAAAATGAATATTTTGTAGGTCGCACAGAGTTTGATTCTCCGGAAGTGGATCCTGAAGTGCTTATCCCTGTGCAAACTCCTGGTGTACGGGTAGGAGAGTTTTACAATGCGTACATTGCCGACGCAACAGATTTTGAATTATTGGTTCGATAAAAAAATAATTGGTATGAAGCACAAGGAATTAATTACTGCAATTGCCGGGAAGCTCGACCGTTCGGAGGCAGGCGTTGAAAAACTGCTCAATGCAGCCGTAGAAGTTATTAAGTCCCGACTGGCTGATGGACAATCTGTTGCCCTGCAGGGATTGGGAATGCTGGAAGTGAAACGCAAGGAGGAACGGCTTTCGGTGCATCCCATGACGCGCGTGCGTACTATAGTACCCCCTAAACAGGTAGTTAATTTCAAACAGAGTACAGCTATTAAGTCGAAATTAAAAGCAATTCCACGCTATGAGTAAAGATCGTATCAATACAGGTGAACTGGCTTCCCTGCTCGCATCGCAGGTGGGTGGAAATGCCCGTGAAGCAGAAGACTTTCTGAGGGCTTTTGTACTCGTCATGGAAGAGCAACTGCTGGCCAATGATGTGATGAAAATTAAAGGGCTGGGAGTTTTTAAACTCCAGTGGAACGAGCCCCGTAAGAGTGTGGATGTAAATACCGCTGAGGAAATACTTATTGATGGGTATTACAAAATATCATTTACTCCCGAGCCTGAGTTGAAAGAGCTGGTGAATGCTCCGTTTGCTCATTTACAACCTGTAGTGTTAGGTGGACCCGAAGAAGAAGAGATGGAAGATGAGGAAGTTGAAGCAGTGGAAGAAGAAGTGATGAAGGAAATGGAAGATCCGGGTAAACTGGAAGATGCAATGAGGTCGATTGCCGAACAGGCCATTGAAATCAAAGATATTTTGGCCGAGATGAATATGATGGGTAGTGTAAAACGTGCACATCGTCCGGCTATGGTGGAGGAAGAAGTGCCCGTTGATATTCCCCTTGAAATACCCCTGGTTGCCCCCGGGGCAGAGAAAGTGAAGTCCGCACCGAAAGCTGACCGGGCTGTCGTTGCACCTGCTGTGAAGGAACAACCAGCTGTAGTCAAAGCAACCCGACCAGGACCGGTAGTGCCCTATGGCCCCCGACCGGGAGTGGACGACGAGGATACTGATTATGACATGGATTCTACAACAGATGAATTGGATGAAGTGCCTGTTGAGAAAGCGAAACCGTTTACTGCACCTCCTGTTGAATCTGCCACTGACTCAGGACACAGAGTGCGAAAAATGACTGAACAGCCGATTCGTCTCGAACACAGAGCTTCGAATGATGTTCAGGTTCACTTGCACGAAGCCACACTACGTAAAACAAACCGAAAGCCACGAAAAATAGTGGGCGTACTGTTGTTCTTTGTTGGAATTGTTTTGGGAGGACTGGCAACCTATGTACTAACGACCATGCAGCTGTTGCCGGATGTATCTTCACTACTTCCTCAAAAAGAAAAAACTGCCATGATTCCACTTCCCAAAACAGATGAGAAGTATAGTGCTGATACGGTTACAGCTGATTCCATTTATGCTGACTCTGTGGCAAAAGCCCGTTCTGTTCAGGCTCAACCGGTCGATTCCTTACAACTGTTGTTCGATACCCCGCGGGAATATACTGTTTTTATTGCTACCGAAGAGGTGCGCGAAGGAAGTCGAATGACCCGGATATCTGAACGGCATTATGGTGCAAAGGAGTTTTGGGTGTATATCTACGAAGCCAACCGGGACCTGTTGAGGCACCCCGATGATATTGCCAGGGGGATGGTGTTGAAAATTCCACAGCTCGACCCAAGGTTAATCGATAAAAACAACCAGCGATGCATTGATTATGCCGTGCAATTACACGACAAATACGTCAAAAAATAACTTAACAAGTCTATTGGATATCAGTTCTCTACTTATTAATCAAAAATGTCGTTAATTGTTATTAAACCTGCATTTTAACTATTGAATTAATAGTACATTTGTTCCACTTTTTTTAAAACAGACATTTTAGAGAATATGGAGCAATCTGTTGATATAAGGGAACTTAACGAGAAAATTGAGCGTCAGAGTTCGTTCGTCGATGCATTAGTGATGGGAATGGATAAGGTGATAATCGGACAGAAGCACCTTGTCGAATCCTTGCTTATTGGTTTGTTATCGGATGGGCACATCCTTTTAGAAGGGGTGCCGGGGCTGGCTAAGACGCTGGCAATCAAAACACTTTCCGATTTGATCAAAGGTGATTTTAACCGAATTCAGTTTACTCCCGACTTATTACCGGCCGATGTTATCGGTACGATGATTTACAGTCAGAAGAAAGAAGAATTCAGCATTCGCAAAGGTCCGGTTTTCGCCAATCTTATTTTGGCCGATGAAATTAACCGTGCTCCTGCAAAAGTGCAAAGTGCCCTGCTTGAGGCCATGCAGGAACGACAGGTTACTATTGGCGATCAGACGTATCCACTTCCAAAGCCTTTCCTGGTATTGGCCACTCAAAACCCTATTGAACAGGAAGGTACTTATCCGCTTCCCGAAGCTCAGGTCGATCGTTTTATGCTGAAGGTTGTCATCAATTATCCAAAAAAGGAAGAAGAGAAATTGATTATTCGTCAGAATCTTCTTAAAGATAAGCCTAAAGTGTTGCCGGTACTAAGTCCTGACGATATTCTTGCTGCCCGCGATGTGGTGCGTCAGGTGTATATCGATGAAAAAATTGAACGTTATATCATCGATATTGTATTTGCCACCCGTTTCCCCGGTGAATACGGTTTGAAAAACCTGAAAGAAATGATTTCCTTCGGAGCATCACCACGCGCTTCTATCAACCTGGCTCTTGCAGCCCGCGCCTATGCGTTTATTAAACGCAGAGGATATGTGATTCCTGAAGATGTGCGTGCAGTGTGTTACGATGTGATGCGTCACCGCATCGGGTTGAGCTACGAAGCTGAAGCTAACAATATGACTTCCGATGAAATAATTACCGAAATCCTGAATTCGGTTGAGGTGCCCTGATCCTGAAAGTAAACTGTGAAAATGGAGACCAGCAGTATTCTTCAGAAAGTTCGCAAGATTGAGATTAAGACCCGTGGTTTGTCCAATCATATCTTTGCGGGTGAATATCACTCGGCCTTTAAAGGCAGGGGGATGACGTTCGCAGAGGTACGCGAATACCAGTATGGCGACGATGTACGTTCCATAGACTGGAACGTGACGGCCCGCTTTGGTCATCCGTATATCAAAATATTTGAAGAGGAACGCGAGCTTACCGTTATGTTACTGATTGATGTTTCGGGCAGCCGCGAATTTGGTACAGTTTCGCGTATGAAAATGGATGTGGTGACTGAAGTGGCTGCAACATTGGCATTTTCGACAATTCAAAACAACGATAAGATTGGTGTTATATTCTTTTCCGATCGGGTGGAAAAATTTATTCCACCTCAAAAAGGACGAAAACACGTACTGCATATTATCCGCGAATTGATAGATTTCAAACCCCAAAGTACCCGGACGAATCTGTCGGAGGCGCTACGCTATTTCACAAATGCCATTAAAAAACGTTCGACAGCTTTCCTGATTTCCGATTTTATGGATGCGGGATTCGAAAAGGAACTAACCATCGCCAACCGCAAACACGACGTGGTTGCTCTTCATGTATATGATATTCGTGAAACTGAAATGCCCGATGTGGGTTTAGTAAAGCTGAAAGATGCGGAAACCGGAGAACGTATCTGGGTGGATACTTCCGATATTCGCTTGCGAAAATCGTATAAAAATGCCTGGGGACAGAGCCAGCTCGAGTTGCAAAAAACCCTGACCCGTTCGGGTGTCGATTCGGTATCGATGAGTACTGCCGACGATTATGTTAAATCGCTGATGAAATTGTTCAGGATGAGGGCCTGATGGATGATAAGGAAGTGAGGGAAAGTGAAATGAACAGGATGTTGAGAAAAGTTAGTAAGTATAGTCTGACACTGCTGATCGTGTTGTTGG
>JANJXE010000527.1 GCA_024709185.1 Paludibacter sp. | reverse complement strand
AAGCAGCTGCCCTCCGTGCTGGTCGAGGCCAGGAGCTACGCCGAGGAGGCGCTCGCCTGGCTGGTCAGGGACGGCGTGGCCAGCCGCGTCGAGGGCCTGACGTTGTGCATCGTTGAAGTAAGCAGGAACAGTAATTACAGCTTCGGTAACTTCCTGTCCGAGGTATTCTTCGGCTGTCTTTTTCATTTTTTGAAGTACGATGGCCGAAATTTCCTGTGGAGTGTAAAGACGGCCGTCGATATCCACGCGCGGTGTGTTGTTGTCACCCTTTACCACTTTGTAGGGTACACGGGCTACTTCTTTCGACAAACGATCGTAGGTTTCACCCATGAAGCGTTTGATCGAGAAAACCGTTTTTGTCGGGTTGGTAATGGCCTGACGTTTGGCAGGATCGCCTACCTTACGTTCTCCTCCATCCACAAAACCAATCACCGAAGGGGTCGTACGTTTACCTTCGCTGTTGGTGATTACGATAGGTTCGTTCCCTTCCATTACAGAAACACACGAGTTGGTGGTTCCTAAGTCAATTCCAATTATTTTTCCCATTTTAGTTGATATATATGTTTTACATTTTTTTTCTAAAGACGTTCGGGTTTTGACAAAGCATGTGCCACCGGGAATAGGTGTAAAAAAGCTGACAAATTTTCAGAAAAGCTGACATTCAAAGGAGTCAATTTGTAAATTCATCCGCATTTTCGTCGTGTTTTGCTGTCAGGAAACAGAAAAAGCCCCTCTTCCGTCAGATTAACGAAAAAAGGGCTTCATCAAGTATAAAAAGTGTGTTTATCAGGCTAATGCTTTATGATACAAAATGATAGAGAAACACAATCGTTCCTTCGAAAGCTGGTTTCTTACTATCCTTTATCTCCATTGTTGCCAGAATTTCGGCTTTGGATACTCCACGCAGATTGACAAGGGAAGTAAGTTTGCAACGCACACGTACTTCGCTGTTCACGGTTACAGCCTGGCCAAAGCGCAGTTTTTCGATACCATAATTAACGGTGAGCTTCGAATTGTGTACATCAACCACCTGCTCCCACAAATACGGTAATACCGACAAAGTCAGGTAGCCATGTGCAATGGTAGTCTGAAACGGACTTTCGGTTTTACACCGTTCTACATCCACGTGAATCCACTGATGATCGAGTGTGGCATCGGCAAAAATATTTATTTGTTCCTGGGTGATTTTTAAATAATCCGAAACACCTATTTCTTTTCCAAGATATTGCTCAAAATCAGCGTGACTGGTAATTACAAGTGGATTCATTTTTTAATGATAATTTGAAGAGTTGGGTTTATAAAAATGTTAATTTTATGCACAGTAAAAGTGTATGTGTGCAAAAGTAGTCAAAATTCGATGGATTTCAAAATATTTTAGCATAAAATTACACTTGCAGATGTAGAGCAATTTTTTTACTTTTGCTAAAAAAAGAAAAATCATGGTTTACAAACGGATATTACTGAAGTTGAGTGGTGAGTCGCTTATGGGGAATCAGAGTTACGGTATCGACCCGCAGCGACTTACAGAATATGCTGAGCAAATTGCAGAAGTAAGCCGCATGGGAGTGCAGGTGGCTATTGTTATTGGCGGAGGTAATATTTTTCGTGGAATGAGTGGTTCCAGCAAAGGTTTCGACCGTGTGTTGGGCGATCAGATGGGTATGCTGGCAACGGTGATTAACAGCCTGGCACTTAACTCGGCCCTCACCGCACAAGGTGTAGCATCGAGGGTACTTACAGCAATTCGCATGGAGCCCGTGGGTGAATTTTACAGTAAACAAAAGGCGATTGCATCGATGCAGGCTGGTGAAGTGGTGATTCTTTCCGGCGGTACTGGTAATCCTTTTTTTACCACCGATACAGGTTCGTCTCTTCGTGCCATCGAGGTGGAAGCCGATGTGATGCTCAAGGGAACTCGGGTGGATGGCGTGTATACGGCAGATCCTGAAAAAGATCCTTCAGCAGTGAAATTTGATGAAATCACTTACGACGAGATTTACAACCGTAACCTCAAAGTGATGGATTTGACGGCAACTACTATGTGCCGTGAAAACAACATGCCGATTTATGTGTTCGATATGGATACCCCCGGTAATCTGAAAAAGGTGATGATGGGTGAGAAAATCGGAACTCTTGTTCGAAAGTAGAAAAATATAAACTTAAAAAAAATATAACAGTATGCACGACGTAAAGCCTATTTTAAATCAAGCTGAAGAGAATATGGAAGCTGCGACCCTGTTTCTCGACGAATCGTTAGCACATATTCGTGCCGGAAAGGCTAATGCACGGATTCTCGATGGTATCAGAGTCGATTACTATGGTTCGCATGTTCCTTTGTCGAACGTTGCCACTATTACTACTCCTGATGCTAAAACCATTACCATTCAGCCCTGGGAGCGCGCTATGATGGCGGTTATCGAAAAAGCAATTCTGAATTCGGATGTTGGTATTACCCCG
>JANJXE010000283.1 GCA_024709185.1 Paludibacter sp. | reverse complement strand
AACAAACGAGGTATTGGTTTTTTTGTGGCTGATAATGCAAAGGAGCTCATTCACAGTAAAGAACGAATTGAATTTTTCGCCGACGAGCTACCTGAATTCATGAAAAAAGTTGCAATGCTGGAAATTACAATTGGAGAGTTGCAGGAGTTGATTGACTTACTGAAACGAAACACGAGTGCTAAAAATACAACGTTATGAAAATTAAAAAAAGTTACCGATTAATAGTGGTTTACCTGGTGCTGGTTGCGCTGGCCACTATTTTATTATTTGTGCTGAACAGCTACTACCAATAAAAATTAGAAATTATTAATAATCCATTGTCGAAATAACCATTCGATTTTCGTTAACTTGCAGCCCCAACGCTAGTACCACATTAATTCTCCTTTGTTTTGGGCCAAAATATCATCTGGTTAACGACCTGTATACTATTTGTCACTCTGGCATCCTGCCAGTCAACCGATCGAAATCCACTTCCGGTCTTTACAGTTGTGTCCACCACTTTCACCGATGCCCTGCAGGCCGAAGGTACTGTTGAATCAGTTAACTCACTTACCGTCAATTGTCCGAAGGGTGCAGGCGGCACCATCGTTTTTTTGGTAGAAGAAGGCATCCTGGTAAAGGAAGGCGATGTGGTTTGTCGCATCGAAGACCCGATGCTGGGGACCGATTACGAGGATTTACTCATCAACCTGGAGCAAAACAAGGCTGATTTAAGCAAGACTTATGCCGATCATGCGCTGGAACTGGCCATATTAGAAGCTCAGATTCAGAATAACGAAGCCCAGAAAGCTATTACAGGTCTCGATAGTGTGCAGCTGGCTTTCACGCCCGGAAATCAGCGACGTATCAAGGAACTGGAATTGCAACAGTCGGCCATACAGAACTCACGGTTCGAAAAAAAATTAAAAACGCTCAAAATCATTCAGCAAAGCGAACTCCGGAAGCAGCTCAGGGGCATTGAACGGGTGGAGTCGCGGGTTAAGGAGCTGGAAGAGCGCATCGCCTCATTAACCTTGCGCGCACCCCGGTCGGGACTGGTGGTGCGTGGTGTCAATCCTGTAAGTAATACCAAATTCAGTGTGGGAGATAATGCCTGGGAGGGATTGCCGTTGCTCATCATGCCCGATATGGAACAGATGAAGGTGAAGATTTTGGCCACCGAAGGGCAATTCAAACGAATGAAGATAGGAGATTCAGTAGAATTTTCGTTCGATGCCCAGCCCGATAATCAGGCTTGGGGTACAATTACCAAAAAAGCACCGATTGGTCAGCCCATCAAGCGTCGTTCAAAAGTAAAAGTTTTTGAGGTGGAAGCGTCGGTGGATAGCAGTCGGCACATTCCTACACCAGGCATGAGTGCACAATGCCGCATTATCCTTTATCAGCTGAGCGATACCCTGGTTGTGCCGCAAATTGCTATTTTCGAACGCGACTCGGCAAAAGTGGTGTATGTTGAAAAGGGAAAAGGTTATGAGGTACGGGAAGTTGTTCCCGGTCTTTCGTCGCCTTCGGAAGTGGTGATTATGAAAGGATTAGAAGCAGGGGACCGCATCAGTTTGTTGCTTCCCGATGATCAACAAATATTTAAAAAATAGGAATATACGATGAGACAGATGTATTTAGCCGGGATGCTGATTGCCTTATTGACAGGTGTTTCCTGTTCCGGAACTAAAGAAGAAGCTGAAGAGACCGCACTGGGGGATGTTAAGCGGGGAACACTATACCTGGAACTGTACGAAGAAGGTGAAATAGAAGCCATCAATTCCACGAATATTCTCTCGCCGAATATCTCGTGGCGCTATGGCAATCTGAAGATTACGCAGATGGTAAAGGATGGAGAGGAAGTGGAAGCCGGCGACACCCTTATTGTTTTCGACCCTTCGGAAGTTAACCGCGAGGTGCTGGATGCGGAATCGCGGCTCGAGATGAACCTGGCCGAGCTGGAAAAGCTCGAAGCGCAGCATCAGTCGGATATGGAAGAGCTAAAGGCCGATTACGAGGTGACCCGTCTTTCACAGGAGATTTCACGCATTCGTTTCGAATCGGCGGTTCACGAAGCCGATATCCGTCGTAAAGAAATACAGCTGAACCTCGAAAAAGCGAATATAGCACTGGCCAGGGCGAAGGAGCAAATCGACAATCGCATAAAAATACAAAAGGAAGAGGTAAAACAACGCAAATTATCCATCTCACAGGACCAAAACCGACTTGATGAAGCACAGGAAACGCTTCAGAAATTGCATCTTATCTCACCAACTCCTGGTATTGCTATTATCAACCGCAACTGGAGCACAGGATTGAAATTTCAGATTGGCGATCAAACCTGGTCGGGATTTCCATTGATTCAACTGCCCGATTTATCGGCGCTGAGAGCGGTGGTTCGCATCAACGAAGTTGATATTGCCAAGGTAAAAAGCGGTTTGCGGGTGGAAATTAAACCCGATGCTTTTTCCGATAGTATTTATTCCGGGGTAGTGACCTCGGTAGCCAATCTGGCAGTTAATAAGGAAGGATCGACTAAAATCAAGGTGTTTCCGGTAGAAGTGGATATTCGTGAGCGGAGCAGTAAGTTGTTGCCGGGCCTCACGGTAAGTTGCCGGATTATCATCGGAAAGGTTGAAAATGCTTTGTTGGTGCCCATCGATGCGGTGATGAGCGACGGGGTTCAGAGTTTTGTGTACCGTAAAACAGCCTCCGGATACGAAAAGGTAGTGGTGGAAACAGCCGAGCGCAATTCCGACTTTATGGTGATTACAAAGGGTTTGGAGGAAGGCGATAAAGTGGCGCTAACCGATCCGTTTATGAAGGAAGAGGAAGTGAAAGCCAACGAAACGGAGTCATCCGGGGAGGAAGAGCTATGAAAGTAAGGTATGTAACTATATATTTCCCGGATAGGATGAACAATTCTCAAACACCAGAATATTCCGGCAGGTTTACATCAGGAATGAGAAGATCCACTGCGGTTTTTGTCCGGATGCTCGTTCTGTTTGTTCTGTCGTTTTTGGTTAGCTCTTGTGAGGCGTCCGGTGAATCCGAAAAGCAGGCTGCTGAAGGTGTCGACCGCCGTATAGTAGAAACAGGTGAACTGGCTGCAGTTAATTCACAGAGCTTTGTAATCCAGCGCTTTGGTCGTCGGTGGAACAGCTTTCGGGTGATTGGAATTCTGAAGCACGGCACCAAAGTGGAAGCAGGTGATTCAGTCATTCAGCTTGATCCATCTTCAATTCAAAAATATATCATTGAACGGGAGGGAGATCTTGAGAATCAGCTGGCAGCTCTTGAAAAGATGTTGGTGGATCAAACCAACCGTCGCAACGATCTGGAATCGAGGATGAAAACGGAAGTAGCTACATATGAGCTCCGCAAGCTGGAGCTGGAGGCTGCCCGTTTTGAATCGGAGCGAATTCGCACGGTTAAAGAGTTGGAATTTAAACAGGCGACCATTGCATTCGAACGGGCCAAACGACAACTGGAACTCAACGAGATAAAAGAACGAAGTTCAATAAAGATTCAACAAATTCGGGTGAACCGGTTGCGGGAAGATGTACGAACAGCTTATGAAATACTTCCACAGCTAACTATACGAACACCTTCATCGGGAATCTTCCAGGTTGCCTACAATCGACGCACCCGCGAAATGGTAAAAGTCGGTGATGAGCTCTATCAGAATAGTGCGATTGGTAGTGTGCCCGACCTCACCTGGATGAAAGTAAAGACTGCTGTTAACGAGCTGGACTTTATTCGAATACAGGATGGGCAGAACGTAAAAGTGCGGCTCGATGCCATGCCGGAACTTGTTTTCGACGGCAAGGTAGCCTACATTGGCAAGCTTTGCCGAAAGCTGGATGAAAAATCGAAGCAAAAGGTCTTTGATGTTGAAGTTAACCTTCTCAAACCCGACGAACGGTTAAAGCCCGGTATGACTGTAAGTTGTGAATTTATAACCGATTAAAAAGCTATGCAGTACGAAGAAAATATAAGGGTAGCGCTGCGTGCGCTGGTCGATCATAAATTCCGGTCGTTTCTGACCATGCTGGGAATTATATTAGGTGTGGCATCGGTAATAACCATGCTTTCGATTGGCGAGGGTGCAAAACGCGAAGCCATTGCCAAGTACCAGGATTTGGGTGTCACTAACATTATTATCCGGGAAAAAGCCATGACCAATGATGAGTTGGAAGAAGTGCGTGCCAAATTCTCGCCCGGGTTGTCACTCGAAGATGCGGCGGTGATTCGTGCTATGGTTCCGGGTGTAACTCATACCGCTTCGCAGTCGGAGATTAGTTTGGATGTAAAGTACAGCGATCGGTCGGCAAAATCGACGATTATCGGGATTACCCCCGAATTTACCGAAGTGCTTAATTTTACAACCGGCAGTGGCGCTTTTATCAACGAGGAGCAGTACCGCCGGCGGATGAAGGTGTGCGTGCTGGGAGCCGGTGTTGCAACAACACTGTTTCAGCGCGAGGATCCTATCGGGAAAATGGTGAAACTCGACGATCAGTGGTTCGAAGTGGTGGGTGTGCTGCAGTCGAAGGCCTTGTTTACCGAAACAGTGGGCGAACTGGCAGCCCGCGATTTGAACACCGACATTTACATCCCGCTGAGTACTTTTCTGAATCGTTTTACGCATGAAAACCTGTTGGCAAGTGAAATTCAGCAGATTACGGTAAAAGTGGATGGTTCCAATAAATTGGTAGAAGCTTCGAAGCTCATTAACAGCATTCTGCAGCGGCATCATTTCAACAACGAAGATTATAGTATTGTAATTCCGTATGAATTGTTGCGCCAGGAAGAAAAGGAACGCCAGATTTACAACTTCCTGCTGGGTGCCATTGCCGCTATTTCGCTGGTGGTGGGAGGTATCGGCATTATGAACATTATGCTGGCTACGGTGATGGAACGTACCCGCGAAATTGGAATTCGTCGTGCCATTGGTGCCCGAAAGGCCGATATTATGAGTCAGTTTGTCACCGAAGCGGTAGCCATCAGTATCACCGGTGGTCTTATCGGAGTAGTACTGGGCATTAGTTTGTCGCTGTCGGTATCGCTGTTTACCGATGTTAAAACCGTTATTCCACTGTATTCGGTGGTAGTGGCCTTCGCTTTTTCAGTAATAGTAGGCATCAGCTTTGGCTATTTGCCAGCAAAGAATGCAGCCAATCTGAAGCCCATTGAATCGATTCGTTACGAATAAATGAAGAACTATGCTGATTGAAATACAGAAACTCTATAAGAATTACATCATGGGCGAGGTGGAAGTGCCGGCCCTGATGGATATCAATTTAAAGATTGAGAAGAATGAATACGTGGCCATTATGGGTCCGTCGGGTTCCGGGAAATCGACGCTGATGAATATCCTTGGATGCCTGGATACACCCTCTCAGGGGCACTATTTGTTTAATCAGTTGGATGTGAGTGAGTTAAACGATGATGAACTGTCAGCTATGCGGAACAGGGAAATAGGATTTGTATTTCAGAACTTCAACCTGTTGCCAAAGCTAAGCGCCTTGCAAAATGTGGAGTTGCCGCTGGTGTATGCCGGCATCGCCAAACACGACCGTCATGAGCGGGCGGTGCAGGCACTCGAACGCGTAAAGCTGGCCGACAGGATGGGACATAAACCTACTGAGTTGAGTGGTGGACAACGGCAGCGGGTGGCCATTGCACGGGCACTGGTATCGCGGCCGGGGATACTGTTGGCCGATGAACCTACGGGGGCGCTCGATTCCAAAACCGGAGTGGAGATTATGGGTTTGTTCGAAGAGCTTCATAAGGAAGGAAATACCATTATCCTGATTACACACGAACAGGAAATTGCGGATTATGCACATCGTACGATACATATCCGGGATGGGAGAATTCATTCAGATACCCTGAATAAAAGATGATTTTAGTATGAAACGAATATCTAGCTGCCTCACATACAAGGTTTGCATGCGAGTTCCATACGACCTTAAAAAAAACTAGTATAACCGTATGAGAAAATTGATTTTTAGTGCTTTCCTGCTGATGAGTTTCCCTAGTTTCGGGGAAACCTATGTGCTCGATCTGGAGCAAAGCATTGCTGTTGCCAGGGAGAAAAGTTTCAGTATGCTGAGGCTGGTTCAGGATTTTAAAATTGCTGAAAACAACCTGAAAGCGGCCACAAGTCGGTTTAAAACACATATCGACCTGAATATAACCTCTCCGGAATACACCGAAACTATTCGTACGTTTGAGGATAGTACGGGTTTGTCGTTTTATCCGGTGAAACGACTGAATTACCAGACTGGATTGGTAGTGAATCAGCCTTTGCCCACCGATGGTAATATTTACATGCGAAATACTTTGTACAATTTCGACGATTTTTTCAGCAGTAACCGACTGACGCAGATGAATATGCGAATTGGATTGACACAGCCGCTGCATTCCTTTTACGGTTACAATTCTATTCGATCATCTTTCCGGCAGGCAAAGCTGGCCTACGAACGATCGAGCAAGCAGTTGAAACGCGAAGAACTGAACCTGGTGTATGATGTAAGTAGTGCCTTTTATAACCTGTTGTCGGTGCAAAAGAGCGAGGAGATTGCCCGTCTCGAC
>JANJXE010000518.1 GCA_024709185.1 Paludibacter sp. | reverse complement strand
TTTATCAGCAAATACCTTCTTCATCAATCTATCTTCAAAATCAGCGCCGGGAACCGTTGAAAGCTGAACGTCAGCGTCCCAGTATTCCTTCAGCTGGTCATACACCAGCTTTTCACCGGAATTAGCCTGCAAGTATTGCCGAAGCTGGTCTTTTTCTTCCGTACTGGCTTCATTGGCAAGAACTTTTGCTACTAAATTTGAATATAGATCGTTCATTTATTTAATTCGAAGTGTTGTTTATACTTAAAGACACGAATTATTCACATTTCCCCCATTCATCTCATTTTTTTCTGGTAGAACGTAGTTTATTTTTTAACTTCTCAATCGCAGATGCTACCTGCTTTTCGAGGGTCTTTACCGAAACACCCAGTATATCAGCCGCATCCTTGTACTTCATTTTATTTTCCCGAACCAGAATAAATGCCATCCTGGTTTTTTGCGGTAACTCATTAATGGCGGAATTCAATTCTTCTACTGTTTCCTGACTAATATAAATCGACTCCGGATTGGTAGTTGTATTATGGAAAACATCGACATTCAACTCATCCAGGTCGATTGTGGGCTGAAGCGATTTACGCAGGTGATTTAAAGCTTTATTTCGTGCTACAATAAAGATGTAATTATCCAGATTTTCTATTTCGTGCAGACTTTCGCGTTGATTCCAAAGGGTAATAAAAACATCTGAAGCCAGCTCTTCACACTCGCTCTTGCTACCCACAAACAAAGAAATGAATCGAAAAACCTTTTCCTGATAGGAACGGACGATTAGTCTGAAAGCAAATTCCGGATTGTCGCTGAATTGGAAATGATTTATAGATTCTTTCATGAGTTCTGTTTACCCGAATAAGTGTGTTTTCATTTTTTGTAAACGTGCAAAATTAAAATATTATTTTGGCTATCTGCATTGCTATAACAATTTTTTAAAACCTACATAAAAATTCACTTTTACAGGAAGTATTCATAGTACACTCAGAAATCATACCGGGTATGATTAATTCATTTTCTCTTCCATACGTTTACCTCACAATGAGCTTCTTCACCACTTCTTCGCCATTTTGAAGAGTTAAACGGATCATATACACATCAGGTTGCAGCTGACTGACTTGAAGAGTGTTATCGTAAGGCATATCGCCACTCATCAGGATTCTGCCCGAAAGGTCGGAAATAGTATATGTCTGTATCGCGAGTAAACCTGTCGAAACTGTGATGAAGCTTCGTGCCGGCACCGGGAATATACTGATAACAGCGGCTGAAGGAGTTTCCAAACCTACCAGCATCTCACCAGATGCTTTCCAGTTAGCAGGGTCGTTGTTGTTACCATACACATCAATCAGTTCGAGGTACCTGCCATTGCCATCAGCCTCGTTTGGCCAGGGATGTGTGTCGCGGTATTCTACCCTGGTTATTTCATTGCCAAAACCATCGGTAAGAACAAGGTTTTCGGTATCATTGCCCAGCTTTCGACTGAACTGCCCAAAGGGTTTTAAACCATAGTGAAGTTCAAACAAACGGGCGTTCGATGCTAAAAATATCCGCTGACCGGCATTGATAGTTTTGTTTGCCGGAAATTGATACGTAAGGCCCAGTTCTCTGAAATACAAACCTGTAAGATTTGCCATTTGAGTTCCGGCATTGGTGATTTCGATGAACTCAAGACTATCGGCGGCAATATAAGCGGCAGGCTGGGGATTGTAATTAATTTTCGAGATGACCAATTGCGGAACAGCCACATTAGCACAGGCCGAATACGACCCGTATTGTTGTGTCATCCAGCTGATACGCGTCTGCAGCCAGGTTTTCATGTTTGCGATATTAGTGGTATGACTGCTTACAGTATTCCATTTGGCTTGTTCGCGGGGAACTGTTTCTGAAATTAAAGCTGCGGTCTGGTCGATTAGTTTTACAATTTCAGAATAGTTCAACACCTGTCCGGGTGCCGTCAATTCGGCCCATCGCTTTGCCAGGTAGCATTTAAAGGTGGAATTGTAATACAGATTTCTCCAGAAAGGCGCTCCTACATTAAAATTTTCGAACTGATGAATATTGGTCCAGCTGCGATCAAATCCCCATTGAAACAAGTCGTTGCCGAGCGTAAGGTTAAAATCCCAGATAGGCCCTGCGCGCAACTTT
>JANJXE010000263.1 GCA_024709185.1 Paludibacter sp. | reverse complement strand
CATGAACATGATGGGCATGGGACCGATGATGATTAAGCACCTCATGAAGAAACAAAATGTGATGTCGCTGGATCAGATGCTGAAAGAAGCCGCTGAACTGGGCATTGAGATTACTGTTTGCGAGATGTCGGCCGGACTGATGGGCTTTAAAAAAGAAGAATTCATCGACTATCCGAATCTTCGTATGGCCGGTGCTGCTACCTTTGTGGCCGAGGCTGGTGAAAGCAGTATACAACTATTTATTTAATGATTAACAATAAATTATAAATGATTATGACACAGGAAGAACTAACTGCATTAGCAGTAGCAAAATCAGTTGACGCACGTGGGACAGCATGTCCGGGTCCGCTTCTCGAAGCAAAGAAAGCCATTGGAGGCGTAGGTGTAAACGAAGTAATGGAAGTGCTTTCGGCCGACGAAGGAACTAAGGTTGATATTCCGAAATGGTGTACCAAGCAGGGACATGAATTCCTTGGAACTATTGAAGAGAATGGCTATTTCAAAATTTATCTTCGGAAGAAATAAGTTTTGCCATGGGCGAATTCAATAAAAAAAGTGCGAAAATCCTGGTATTTTCCACCGAAAAAATTTCAGATCCTGCCATTGATATGGCAGGACTTCTGAAATTACATTATCCTCCAACCGTCTATACCATCTCTGTACCCTGCTCCAGCGCCATCAAACCCAGCTGGATTTTATATGCCTACGAAAAAGGCTTCGACGGCGTTTTCATTGCAGCCGATGGTAGCGACTGTGTATATGGAGAGTCGTGTACCGAAAAAACCGGTAATCTGGTCTCGAAAACACACAATCTGATGAAAGAAAAAGAACTGGATCCGGCCCGCCTGCGCATGGCTGCTATCTGTTCGGTGTGTAGTGCTTCCTTTGTAAAACAGGTAAAAAGCTTTAATGAGTATTTACTTAAAACACTGCATAATTAAATGGAAAACACGATAAAAAATATTACCTACGACGCGCTGGTCATCGGTGGCGGCATTGCGGGTGGAGAGGCTGCTCTCAACCTGGCCGTTACAGGTTTCAAAGTGCTGCTCGTGGAAAAAGATTTATCGGTGGGTGGTAAAATGATCATGCTCAGCAAGGTATTCCCTACCCTCGACTGCTCGGCCTGTATCACTACTCCGAAAATCTCCGAGATATCGCGCCATCCGAATATTACCATCTTCACGGGAACGGAAGTGGGAAATATACGTAAGGTGAGCGATACCGAATTTGTAGCGAAAGTAACGAAAAAACCAAGATATGTGCATGTGGCCGATTGTACTTCGTGTCAGCTCTGCGAACAGGCCTGCCCGGTAAGTGTGAGCGATGAGTATCAGTATGGACTCGTGGGTCGCAAGGCTGCTTTTATCCCTTTCAGCATCGCCAGTCCGAAAGCGGCTGCCATCGATATTGATAACTGTACCCTCTGTGGTGCCTGTGAAAAAGTATGCCCTACCAATTGTATCGACTTTACCATGGTGCCCGAAACCATGAATTTGCATGTTCGTACTGTGATTCTGGCTACCGGCTTCGACCTCATCGATCCTAAAAAGATGCCGAGATATGGCTATGGCACATTTAAAAACGTACTCACCGCCATGCAAATGGAACGCCAACTCGCCCCTACCCGCCCCTTCAACACTATTCTTCGTCCGGGCGATGGCAAAATGCCCGATAAACTAGCCTATGTGCTATGTGCCGGTTCACGCGATGCGACTGTAGGCAACCCGATTTGTTCACAGATCTGCTGTATGTATTCCATTAAGCAGGCACAACTCCTGATGGGCGCACTGCCAATGGCCGACGTTACCATTTACTACATCAACATACGTTCGTTTGGTAAAGGATTCGAAGAATTCTACCAACAGGCCAAAGGTATGGGTGTGAATTTCGTAAAAGGAAAAATTGGTCGTATTACCGAAAAGGAAAATGGTAACTTAACACTGCGTTACGAAGATATTAATACCGGTAAACTAATGGAAGCCGATCACGATATGGTAGTACTTTCAACCGGCGTGGTGCCTCCAAAAGGAATAGATGGATTGTTCGAAGGTGAAACTTTGTACATGGACCAGTTCAATTTCGTAAAACAAAGCGATCCGCTGGCCAATCCTTCAAAAACCAGTATCGATGGCGTTTTCGTGGCTGGTACCGCAACCGGTCCGATGGACATTCCCGATTCAATTCTCTCGGCAGGCTCAGCCTCCTCAGAAGCAATCAGTTACTTAATTCAACACGTATGAAAGACAAAAAGAAAATAGGCGTATATATATGCCATTGCGGAGGAAATATCTCCGACTATGTGGACGTGGAGAAAGTACGCGAAGCCGTTTCGGGAGATGAAATCGTGTTTTTATCGAAAACGACCATGTTTGCCTGTTCCGATTCGAACCAGCGCGATATGGTGGAAGATATTAAAGAGCATAACCTGGATGGCGTTGTAGTGGCTTCTTGCTCACCGAAACTCCACCTTACCACTTTCCGAAACGTTTCCGAACGGGCCGATTTGAACAAATATACCTACGTTCACGCCAATATCCGCGAACAGGCTTCGTGGGCGCATTCCGACAATAAGATGGGTGCTACCGAAAAGGCGATTCATCTGGTAAAAGCAGCCATCGCAAAAGCACATTATGCAGAAGCACAGGTAGCACCTAAGATTAAAGCCGAGAAACGAGTGGCTGTGGTGGGTGCTGGTGTGGCAGGAATGAAAGCTGCCCTGTCGCTTGCCGATAAAGACTGCGAAGTGCTGCTTATCGAACGCGAACCTTTTGTAGGAGGACGTGTGGCCCAATGGGATACCCTTTCGACAACGACCGAAACGGGCAAGGAAATGACCACCCGCCTGTACAACGAGTTGCTTAAACGCGACAACATCACCATCCTGACCAACAGCGAACTGATTGGAAACAAAGGTTCGGTTGGGAATATCGAACTGACAGTGCGTAAGTCTCCCCGTTATATCAAAGGAAATTGTCATCCTGAAGATTTAAAACGAGCTATAGAAGTATGCCCCGTAGAAGTGCCCGATGAATTTAACTTCCGCCTGAGCAACCGCAAGGCTATTTACAAAAATTATCCAAGCGAATATCCTCAGACACCGGTCATCGATATGAAGTCCTGTACACGCTGTGGAGAATGCGAGAAAGTGTGCAGCTCAATTGATTTATCCGAACAGGCTGAGGAGCTGACTTTCAATGTAGGATCAGTGCTGATGGCTACCGGCTTCGATTCCTACACACCTGCTTATGGTGAATTTGGTTATGCTACTTCCGACAATGTGATTACCCTGCCGCAGTTTAAGCGCATGATCGACACACAGGAAGGAAAGCTGATACACAAAGGAAAAGAAGTGCACAACATTGCCTATATCTACTGCGTGGGAAGTCGCCAGGAAGAAGGCGGAAACACCTATTGCTCGCGTAATTGCTGTACATCGACCATACATGCCGCTGTCACCGCTAAAGAGAAATTCGGAAAAATAAACAACTTCCATTTCAACCGTGGATTGCGCACCTACGGAAAACAGGAATTGTTGTATGCCGATTCGTTGCGCAACGGAGACATCTACCTTCAATCGTACGAAGACGGACCACCGACGGTGACTCCAAAAGGCGACAAGACCATCGTAAAAATCAACGATATTCTGACTGCAGGTGAAGAGCTGGAAGTTGCTGCCGACCTGGTGGTACTGGTTACAGGAATGGTGCCCCGTGCTGATAACAAAGTTGGATCGTTATTTAAACTGCCCAAAGGCCGCGATCAGTTCTTCAACGAAGTGCATATGAAACTTCGCCCGGTAGAAACAGTAATTGATGGGGTGACCATAGCCGGAGCCTGCCAGGGACCCAAGAATATTGCCGAATCGGTAAACTCAGCACTTTCGGCTTCTACCAAGTCATTTTCGATTGTGAGCAAGGGTGAGCTCGAAACAGAGCCGCTGATTGCTGTCATCAACGATGACAAATGTACCTGGTGTGGTGCCTGCGAAGAAGCTTGTCCGTTCGACGCAATATTGAAAACCGAAAAAGACGGCCGCACAATCGCTCAAATCAACAACTCGGTTTGCAAGGGTTGCGGTATGTGTACTCCGGTATGCGAACCCGACGCCATCGATCTGATTGCTTGTTCGAGTGCCGAAATTATGAGTATGATTGATGCATTGGCCTGATTACTTTTAAAACTGAAAAAACATGGAAGTAGAAAAAGGAAAAACTGCTAAATACCTGCGCGAAAAGTTGGGAGGAATCCCCGAGCAGGCCAAAGAACGACTAAAAGAATTCAACCAGCAGAAGAAAAAAATTACCGAAGCGCTGAAGGACGGCGAACTGACGGTGAAGCAGCTGTCTGAAAAACTGGAAATGCCCTCGCACGAGGTAATGTACAACCTGAGCTCACTTGTCAAATACGGACAAGTGCTTGTAGGAGATATAGATGATATGGATGAGTATTTCACCTACAAACTGAATAAGTAATGGCAACGATAAATCCTGCTTTTGGCAACGAACTGCAAAAATACGGTTCTGTCAATTTCAACGCCTGCTACAATTGCGGCAACTGCACAGCAGTGTGTTCACTATCGACTACCGAAAATTCGTTTCCCCGCGAAATGGTTCGCCTGAGTGCGCTGGGTCTGGAAGAGGAAATTCAAGCCTCGCTCAAACCCTGGGAATGTTATTACTGTGGCGAGTGTACTACTTACTGTCCGCAGGAAGCCAACCCGGGTGAGCTAATGATGTCGCTGCGCCGCTACCTGACCGCGAAATACGACTGGACCGGACTCTCGGGACTGCTGTATAAATCGCTACCGGTAAGTATTGCCGCATTTATTCTGGTGTTTGTTGGAGTAATGGCTTTTGCGATGTCGGTTGGCTTCGAACTCGAAACCCTGCTTCACGTAGGGCATCAGTTCGAAATGATAGCCATCGGAACCATCGGAATGGTCATTTTACTCCCGAATATTATCCGGATGTGGAATTTCACCATCCTGAAACCCGGTGTGAAAGTACCTTTCAAGAAATACATGAGAAGTATGGGCGAACTGTTCGTTCATATGTTTACCCAGAAACGCGCCCTGGGCTGCGACGACAACCAGAAACGCTGGTTTGAGCACCTGATACTGGTATTTGGTTACCTCGCGCTGTTGTTCACCACCGTGTTTCTCGACTGGTTCTCCACCACTTCGTTATTGGTACACGTGTTCGGCTATGTTGTGAGCACCGTGGTATTTGTTGTCACCATCGATTTCGTATCGGGTCGTATGAAAAAGAACCGCGAAGTAAACAAACATTCGCAACCCTCCGACTGGTTCTTCGTAATCTGGCTGTTCCTGATGGGCTTCACCGCCTTTGTGGTACGCCTGTTTATCGATTTCGACTGGCTGGAAAGTAACAAATGGCTGTACATTGTACATTTCACGGTGTTGGCACAATGGGCGCTACTGATTGTACCCTTCGGAAAATGGACACACTTTTTGTATCGGTCGTTTGCATTGTATTTTGCGAAATTGAAAGATTGAGTTTAACACAGATAAAGTAAAGCCGCCCGGTTTATCGAAAGATTAACCGGGCGTTTTGTTTATATCTTTCAATTTAACTCTTAATTTCGCATTTTGATTTTGGAATGTTACAAAAAAGCAGTATTTTTGCGCCGAATTATCATAATTTTGAACAAAATATACATCAACGATAGGTGTCATTTTTATCATGAAGAAAGAAAATACGATTACCACTCTGAAAATGATGAATGGTAATGAGGCAGTTGCCCGAGGCGCTTTTGAAGCAGGCGTGTAAGTTGCTTCCGGTTTCCCGGGTACTCCCTCGACCGAAGTAATGGATTACACCAAGCATCATTACCCGGATATTTATTGCGAATGGTCCACCAATGAGAAAGTAGGTCTGGAAGTAGCTATCGGTGCTTCTTTTGCCGGTTACCGTAGTTTTGCAGTGATGAAAACAGTTGGTTTGCATGTGGCTGCCGATGCCCTGGGTGGTGCTGCCGGCAGTCAGATCAACGGTGGACTGGTATTGGTGGTTGGCGATGATGTGGGCCGTATTGCGGGTGATGACTACAACGATGTTCGTCATTATGGAAATATGTTCAATATTCCGGTGCTGGAGCCGGCCGATAGTCAGGAAGCCAAAGACCTGATGATTAAAGCTTTTGAAATAAGCGAAGAATACACTACCCCGGTTATCCTGAAAATTACTTCGGTAATTTGCAAAACTCCAAGCGGGGTTGCTATCGACGAAAGCCAGACCTACGAAGTAAAATGCCGGAACAAATACCCTGTGAGCTTCAGCAAGGTGATTATGACCACCATGATGATGAATGCCAAAGGCTCGCAACATCCAAAGCTGGTAAAATGCTTCAACGATTTCCCGGCGCATATGAAGCGCCTGGCAGAAGACTGCAACGATTTCGACATCAACAAACTGGAGTTAAGGGGCAAAAAAATAGGTGTGATTACTGCCGGAACTCCTTATTTTTATACCAAAGAAGTACTGCCCGATGCCTCCATTT